>PXEK01000216.1 GCA_003564735.1 Cryomorphaceae bacterium | reverse complement strand
CTGTTTTTCTTTTTGGGTTTACGCAATGCGTTATTTGTGGGTATTGCTATTCCGCTCTCCATGTTTATGTCGTTTTTGATTCTCAATCTTTTGGGGGTTACCCTCAACACCATTGTTCTTTTTGCACTGGTTTTGGCATTGGGACTTTTGGTGGATAACGGTATTGTGGTTGTGGAGAATATTTACCGTTTGATGGATGAGGGCGTGCCCCCGATAAAGGCGGCTAAACTTGGAGCGAGTGAGGTAGCGTGGCCCATAATTGCTTCAACGGGAACGACTCTGGCAGCATTTATTCCGTTAGGACTTTGGCCCGGGTTGGTGGGTAATTTTATGCAGTATTTGCCTATTACGCTCATTATTGTTTTGACGTCCTCATTGTTTGTGGCGTTGGTGATCAATCCGGTACTTACCTCGGCCTTGATGAAAGTAAGTGAGGAGAATCGACCGGTTCCGATGAAAAGGGTGCTTACTTATTTTGGCATTTTGGTTTTGGCTTTACTCATGGATATTGCGGGGGATGAAGTCGCCCCCGTTGAGGTGTTGGCAGCCGTTATTGTGAGTATTGTATTGTTGTTGATGCTTAAAGACTTTGTATTTGTATCAACCGAAACGCCCAAGAAAAAAGTTTTGCTCCCGGGTTTGGGTCTGGCGGGGTGGTCGATGATTTATTTTGTTCTGAACCAAAATGTCTCAGCCAATTTTATAGGAATTACCGGCACGTTTTTATTGCTCAATGCTTACGCTGTTTTTCCTATGAGCAGGTATTTCCAAAAGCGTGTAATTCCGGCTATGGAGAATTTTTATGACCGGTTTATTTCTTATGCCTTATCGGGAAAAAAGCCTTATGCATTTTTGGTGGGTACGGTGTTGTTGCTCATTAGTTCGGTTATTTTAATAGGAAAGTTTACCCCCAAGGTTTTATTTTTTCCTGAAAACGAACCTCAATACCTCAATATTTATATGGAGAATCCTATAGGTACGGATATAGAGTACACCAATAAGATGGCGCGAGAAATTGAGGAACGTATCATCGATATTGTAAGTAAGTACGAGGAAGAAGACCCCGAAACGGGAGAAAAAACAAACTTCTTGGTAGAATCGGTTATTGGTCAGGTAGGTGAGGGGACTTCAGATCCGGCACAGGGTCAACAATTGGGCAATACGCCCCACAAAGCGCGGATTACCGTTTACTTTGTTAAATTTCAAGATAGAAGAGGGGTAAAGACCGGTGAGGTGCAAACCGAAATACGAAACGCTATTCGTGATTATCCGGGCACGAACATTACGGTAGATAAAAACCAAGCAGGTCCGCCGCAAGGGCTGCCGGTGAATATTGAGGTGAAAGGTGATGATTACCTAAAGTTGATGGATGAGGTTTTTAGGATGAGAGCCTTTATTGAGGAGGGCAATATTGAAGGTGTTGAGGAGCTCAAAACTGATGTAGAGCCGGGAAAACCGGAACTCATAGTCAATGTAGATCGCCGCAAGGCCCGACGCTTGGGCATTTCCACCGCTCAAATTGGAGATGCATTGCGTACCTCCGTTTACGGAGCTGAAGTTTCGACCTTTACGCAGGGTGAAGACGATTACGAAATCAATATTCGGCTCAAAAAGGAAATGCGTAACAATGTGGATGTGTTGATGAATCAGCGAATCACGTTTAGAGATCCCGCCACCGGCCAAATCGTACAAGTTCCTGTTTCTTCCGTTGCCGATGTGTCAAAAATAACTACACTTAGTGCGGTGAAAAGAAAAGACTTAGATCGTGTGATTACCCTAAGCTCAAACGTTGAGGAGGGCTACAACCCGAATGAGGTGGTTGACATGGTGAGGGAGCGGTTAAAAGATTTTGATTTGGACCCTTCTATGAGTTATGCCTTTACCGGTCAGCAAGAGGAACAAGCCGAGGAGTTTGAGTTTTTGACTACGGCTTTGGGGATTGCTTTTTTCCTCATTTTATTGATTATTGTGGCGCAATTCAACTCCATAAGTACACCGTTTATTATCGGGTCTTCAGTGCTTTTTAGTCTGATTGGTGTTTTGCTGGGCTTGGTGTTTTTCCGTATGGACTTTATTATCATCATGACCATGATCGGCATTATTTCACTGGCGGGGATTGTGGTGAATAATGCGATAGTTTTGATTGATTACACTATATTAATTGAGGAGCGAATCAAACGCGATTTGGGGATTGATAAGGACAAGTATATGCCTTTTACTTATGTGCGCAAAGCTATTGAAGAAGGGGGTAAAGTGAGGTTGAGACCTGTGTTGTTGACAGCCATTACCACTATCTTTGGTTTGGTTCCGCTGGCCGTGGGACTCAACATTGATTTTTTCAGTTTCTTTCAAACTCTCGATCCCAAAATTTACGTGGGTGGTGATAATGTTATGTTTTGGGGGCCTATTGCGTGGACTATCATTTTCGGACTCATATTCGCGACATTCCTCACCTTGGTTATTGTTCCCATCATGCTGTTTTTGGTAGCGAAAATCAAATATGCCGTATTCAAAAGTAAGGTCACTGAGGTGCCCGCTGATTAGAATCAACTCTTAAAATGATTTGATTCTTAAGCGATAGCTATTCTCTGCGTTGTGTCTGTCCCAAGCCTTCGCGGACGTCTCTGCGTGAAACTCTTCGCAATTTCCCGTATGGAAATCAATCTTGTGATATTGCAATAGAGTTAAAATTTTAATTTAGGGGTCGCTAAAAAGAATCATATCCGAGTTACCTAATCCTCACAAAAATATTCCACATTTGCATGTTAAATTATTTGGTGCGAATAGAATTATATTCGTAAATTCGAGCCTTTATTTTAACGTGCCTTATATTTTAGCAGTAAAGTCACTAACAACTATACATAAATTTTAAAATGAGCATTTTAGGTTTTTCCCGGTTACACCTCGCTGCCCGTTCGTGCGGTCGCTTGGTTTTTGAATTGAGAAAAAACCCGAAGTAGTCATTCTGATAAAAATAAACTTATGAAAAAGTTTTTACAAATCCTCATCCTCGGTCTTGCACTCATTTTTATCGGTAAACAGTCATCTGCTACGCATTTGGGTGGAGGTGAATGGAAGTGGACATGTGTCGGGCCAAATACTTATGAGATTCAATTGATTTTGTATTATGATTGTGGATCTTCATTTCCTCCGCCTAATTCTAGTTCTGTGTCTTCTCCTGCTCGCACAACGATTCAAAATCCATGCGGTCCGAATTTATCACTTGATTTCACTAATTCACCTGTAATTATTCGTGAAGTTTCTTCATTATGTGCTTCATCGCTTAATTTTAGTTCTTGCAATAGTGGTCCGCTACCCGGTTTAAGAGAATATAGATTTACAACTATAGTTACTCTACCATCTTGTCCATCCGGATTATTTCGGCCTGTTTATAGTCGTTGTTGTCGAAATTCTTCAGGGAATTTGGATAATCCTTTAGCAACAAATTATGTTGTGGATGCAGGAATCAGAAATGATGCAACAACTAATTGCAGTTCAGGGAATAATAATTCTCCTGTTTTTGATGCTCAACCCTTGCCTTATGTTTGTGTGGGACAAACCGTAAACTACAACTTTAATGTTTCCGATCCTGACGCTGATTCTTTGGGGATTTTTGTAGTTGATCCTGAACCGAACGGATACGGCGCAGGCTTTGACGCTCAAGACCCGTTCCCGGTGCCTATCAACTTTAATAATCAAACCGGACAAATTTCCTTTATTCCCACAGCTGCTATGGAGGCTACAAATACAAACTGGGTTTTAGCCGTTGAAGCGCGAAAATACCGGAACGGAAATATAATTGGAAGAG
>PXEK01000401.1 GCA_003564735.1 Cryomorphaceae bacterium | reverse complement strand
TAATTCCGTTTGCAAAGGGATAGAACGTGGATTTTGCTGCTTGCGCAGCTGCAATTGCTCTGCATCTTTACGCGGATACAGCTTCGCTGCATCGCTGATTGCGCTGATTTTACGCTGTTTAAAACCATCTGCTTATTTGCTTTGCAGAGGTAGCCGGTTTCCCTAACCTGATAGGTTTTTCTTGACCCTCAATAAGTTAACAACTTTCATTTGAGGTAATCACTCTAGCGTTTGTACTTTGACTGAAAACCTGTAAGGTTTCGCAAATTATTAAAATACTAGACCTTACAGGTTTGCTACATGATATCAAATTCCCAACAGTTTTTAACGATGTAAATGATTTAGTTTGTTCAGGTTTGATCACAACCTGTCAGGTCAATCAGCTTGTTAATACCAACTTAGAAGCCCCGGAGGGGCGAAACCTTTGTAGAACATCTGTGCAGCTAAATATTCCTGAGCGCTGCAGGTGCGACTTCTTTGCAGAAGTATCGCAACTGCGTTCATCGGTTTACCCTGTGGAATTTGCCGATAGGCGTAGCGCAGCGTATTCCACCGGGCGTTATCAGCGGTTTGCCAAAGGCAAATCAGTTTACCCTCTCAGTTTACCTGACTTAGGGCGTATAAATTTAAAAGAAACATACGCCATTGCTCTGCTTAATTTCTATGCAGGTTCAGCATCAATGTAAGCCTCAAAAACATAAACTTCCAAAATCACAGAAACCTATACCGTGCGAGCTTTCGCCATACCGTAGAACAAACAGCAGATTGTGATGTTAGATTATCATAATACTAATGCGCAAAAGATGAAAGAGGAAGTTTGGAAAGGTATTAAAAGTGAAGAGGGAAATACAGAGTTTAAATACGAAATATCAAACCATGGCAGGGTCAAAAGTCATGCATACGGTAAAGAACGTATTTTAAAAGGTGCAAATGTCGAGGGCTATAAGGCGGTTCGGTTGAGAATGAAAAACGGGCAAGTGCAAAACAAATATGTACACCGATTGGTGGCTGAATATTTTGTGGAGAAAAAGACGAAAAATCAAAACTTGGTTATTCACCTCGATTACGACAAAAAAAACAACAACGCCGATAATCTAAGGTGGGCTACTCAAAATGAACAGGTAGAACATAAAATTAAAGGCCCGCACCATAAAAAAGGCTTGGTTACCAATGCTAAGCTCGACAGTAGTCAGGTCGCACAAATCAAGCGATTACTCAAGGAAGGTAATTTGAGAAAATCGGTCATAGCACGTAAGTTTTTAATTACGCACACCCAACTAAATCGAATAGAAAACGGAACCAACTGGAAAAACGTTCAGCCCGACGCCGGCTAACACCATAAGGTCGCAAATGTAAAGTGGATTTCGTTTTTAGTCACCTTACCAATTTATGGTTCTTGTAAGTGTGCCATAAGTTCAATGCTCATTAATCAATGAATAATACTTACACCTCATGCTATTGTATGTATCTTTGCAGCGCATGTTGAACGGACTCAAAAAGAAACTGGCACATTTTTTTCTCTCCAAGGTTAATGCAACGCACGAGCAGAGACCTATGCTGAATGTACACGAAGCTAACAGTGTCCTCGTTTTGTACGCTTACAGCAATGAAATTGAATGTGCAGAAGCGCAAAAGGCGGTTGAGTTATTCCAAAACGAAACAGTTGCGAACCGTGTGGATTTTGTGATTTACGCCGGTGTAAACAAGAAAAAAGTTGAAACGGGAGCGATAAAATCTCCTGAAAATGCCCTTTTACTTACGAAAAATGACGTGAATTTTTATTACCGACCCAAAGTTGAAATAACGAAGTTTGCCTTGGTCGAACGGTACGACTTAATTGTAGACATTTCCACACAACCCTGCTTACCTCTATCATTTTTGGCGTCAAGTATAAAGGCTGTGACCAAAGTAGGCAGAAAACACGATGCGCCCGATATATTTGATTTTACTTTAGAAATGAAGGTTTCAGACTCAGTAACCGAGTTCACCAAACAAGTACTCAACTATATGAGTATCATCAATAAAAAAATAGCATAACAAAATACCGAACCATATGGAAGCAGCACAATTGAACGGATTGGGTGTGGCGGTAGTCACCCCGTTTAAAGAAGATCACAGTATAGACTTTAAATCACTCGAAAAACTCATAAATCACCTAATCAAAGGTGGTGTTGATTACCTCGTGATTCAGGGAACAACCGGAGAAGCGGCCACCCTGACTATCGAAGAGAAGAACGCGGTTCTTGACTTTGCCTTAGAAGCCAACGGCGGGAGAGTCCCCTTGGTTTTTGGTCATGGGGGTAATAACACCCGCGCACTTATAGCCGGTATGAATAATATTAAGTCGCTGGATAAGGTAGATGCCGTTCTCTCGGCAAGTCCATATTACAACAAACCCAATCAAAACGGCATTTACGAACACTACTCGGCGTTTGCTCAAGCTTGTCCAAAACCTATAATTCTGTACAACGTACCGGGGCGAACAGGATCTAATATGCTTGCCCACACCACAATCAGCCTGGCTCGTGCACACAAAAACATCATTGCCGTCAAAGAAGCTTCCGGCGATTTAGGTCAAATGACACAATTGCTCAAGAACAAACCCAACGGATTTCAAGTGATTTCAGGTGATGATGATTTAGTGTTGCACCAATGTGCCATGGGTGCGGCGGGAGTTATCTCCGTTGTGGCCAACGCATTTCCGACCCGATTTAAAAAATTGATTACGGCCGCGTCATCAGGCGATATGGCTACGGCTCAACAGTACCACTTTCAACTGTGCGATATTATTCCCCAACTGTTTAAAGAAGGGAATCCCGCCGGAATCAAAGCGTTATTGGCTATGCTTGGTATTTGCGGCACCGCTGTTCGCTTGCCTCTAACCGAGGCAAGTGACGAGCTCAAAGATGAACTTTACAGAGAAGTGAGTAATGCAGGTATAAGCCTTGATTAATAGTGGATAAGTTCACCCCACATAAATTAAAACTTCACTCATGGAAATCCAAGAGATTTTAAGTGAAGTAGCTTTTCAACTGTCATTTCTCGCTTTTGCGGTGGTCAAGTTTTTGTACACCCCGGGGGTAATGTTAGCGGCGGGTTATCCCACCTGGCAGGTCATTGCAGTAACGGCAGCGGGCGGCACCCTGGGTGCGGTGCTCATTTTTAAAGCGGGGCGCGCCATTTTTGCTTGGTACGATAAGCTTTTCCCCTCCAAAAAGAAGAAACGGGTTTTTACCAAAGGGAAGCGCAGGATTATTTTTTTCAAGAAAAAGTTTGGCCTTATTGGCTTGGCATTCATAGTGCCGCTCATCAGCATTCCGCTCAGCGCTGCCATTGCCTCTAAATATTATAAAAATACGCTTAATGTTGTCATTGTTTATGGTATTACACTCACAATGTGGTCGGTAGTTATCACATTGTTCTCGGGCCGGCTGCTCAATTTCGTAACCTCTCTGTTCCCCGCCTAAACTTTCACTTAACTTTTGTATACTTGCGGTGTTCAATGGATATGAAAACATTTATCACGGCAGGCATTTTTATTTTCCTATTTTGGTCAGAACCCCATACGGCGCAAACTTTTACGCCGTTTTCGACCAAAACATTGGAGGTGGCCAACGAAAACCAACGTCATATTCTTATACTGTTTGAACATAGTTCTATCGGTAATAAAACACCGTTTTATGCTGATGTTTTTGAGGGCTTTTCAGATGACAGGTTCGTAAATTCGAGTCGGCGACTCCGTATTCCCGAAAGAGATTCCCTGGCGAAAGAGTTCAACGTTAAAAACATACCGTCATTGATTATTCTCGACCCGGCAGG
>PXEK01000354.1 GCA_003564735.1 Cryomorphaceae bacterium | reverse complement strand
TGGTGGAGAGCTTAAATGACCACCCCAAATGGGTCAATACGCTCAAAGATATTATTGAAAAACGCGCTATTTTGAAATGACCTCGCGCCAAAAAATCGCGATTGATGTTAACGCCCGTTTAGCATCTCAATTAAGACGTTTTGCCGCAGATTATGCCGAGTGCTGTATTTTAGACAGCAATGACAAAGGGGCATTTACCGTACCCGGAGGTATTGACTATCAATGCACCATTGCGTTTGATGCGATAAAGATTTTTAAATCTCCTGCGGAGCCCGGCGTTTTTGATCGACTTTTGGAGTTTCACCAAACGCATACCGATTTTCTTTTCGGACATTTTAATTACGACGTAAAAAACGCTCTGGAAAAACTCTCAAGCGATAATCCCGAGTATATAAGCTTTCCGGATGTGCACTTTTTTGTGCCTCGCTACCTCTTCATCCAACAAAACGATAAATGGTATGCGCTTTTGCATGAGGCTGAGGCTAAAAATGTAACCGCCTTCTTGCAAAAAGTTGATGCCTTCGAGCGGGAACGGGTACAAAACAACCCCGTAAAACCCCTGCCCTTGCTGTCGCGTGAGGCGTATATTGAAAAAATTTCGGGAATAAAGCACCACATTCAACAAGGCGACATTTACGAGGCTAACTTTTGCCAAAACTTTGTAGCCAAAAGTACCTTAGCGAATCCGCACGGATTGTATACCGATTTACGTGCACTTGCTCCCACTCCGTACGGAGCGTTTTACCGGGTAAATTCAAACTACCTCATGTGTGCCTCTCCCGAACAATATGTGAAAAAGCAAGGGAAAAAGATTATTTCCAGACCCATAAAAGGAACGGCCAAAAGAGGTAATAATCCGCGAGAAGACGCTCTACTTAAACAACGTTTGTATCACGACAAAAAAGAGCGCGGTGAAAACGTGATGATTGTGGATTTGGTGCGCAACGATTTATAGCGATGTGCCGCAACGGCCTCAGTGAATGTTGAGGAGCTTTTCGGCATTTATGAATTCCCCGGGGTTCATCAAATGATTTCGACCGTAACTTGCGAATTAAGGCCGGGTCTCCCGTTTACCAAAGTCATTGAATATTCTTTTCCGCCCGGGTCAATGACGGGCGCGCCCAAAATTAGAGCGATGGAGATTATTGAAAAGTTTGAAGTGTTCAAGCGCAATATTTATTCGGGAAGTGTGGGTTATATCACCCCTGAAGCCGATTTCGACTTCAACGTGGTGATTCGTTCCGTTTTTTACGACGCAGCCCGAGAATACATATCTTTTGCCGTTGGCGGCGCCATTACGGATTTATGTAACGCCCAAAGCGAATACGATGAAAGTCTGCTAAAAGCTGGAAACATGTTTAAAGCCTTAAGCGGGAGCACCGGAGTAAGAGGCTGATATTAGATGAGTTACACTTAAGTGGTTCCTATTAACCTAAAACTACCGCACACTGCAGTTCAACTGCTTAATATTGATGATATGTGCCGCAATGAGCACAAAAGCGGCAGCGATGGCCAATACGTCGAAAACCGTCTCAAAATGTTTGAGTAATACCGATGCCGCTAAGGCCGCAAAAGCAAACCACAAAAAGAAACGCATCCAAAGTTTTGGCGTATTACGCGCTGAGATGTAAACCGCACCAAAACTCACAATTAAGAAAATATATTCCAAACTGTGCCAAAAGTCATGCAGCCACTCACTCAGCGGAACTCTCATTAACACCAAAACGGGGAAAATAAGACAATGAACCAAGCAAACAACTGAAGCAACGATGCCTACGCGATCACTTATATAGGGTAACTTTTTTAACACGCTGCAAAAGTACAAAAATGTAACAATGTTGCGCTAAAAAACCGACATTATTTATATTTTCGCGCCATGTGGAAAGGATTTATAAAAATCGGGGTTACCGCCATTTTATTAATGACAGTTTCGATGTCTAACGCCCATACTTTTCATGTTTCCGTGGCTCAAATGAAATACAACGCGCAAAATCGCACGCTGGAAATAGCCATAAAACTTTTCACCGATGATTTAGAAGACGCACTCACCACATCATTCGGCAATCAAGGTTGGCACTTAGCCACCCCTCGGCAACTGCCCGCTGCCGATAAATACGTGCGGAACTACTTAAAGCCCCGCTTCGCCATAAAACAAAACAACCGCACCCTCTCTTGGAACTGGATAGGAGCGGAATATAACATGGATGCCGTTTGGTGTTACATTGAAATGTATGACTTTGATCATGAGGCCGATTTAGAATGGAAAAACATCATTTTTTTTGAGATATTCAACGACCAAAAAAACATAGGTCATTTCGATATACTAGACCACGATTTTTCCGCGTACACCACTCGCAAAAAACGCAAACAAATAATTGGATATAATAAGTAATGAGTAGTTTCGGAATGTACTTTGAGCTCGGCGTAATGCACATCCTCGATTTAGAAGGCATTGACCACCTCGTGTTTATCCTCGCCATTGCCGCGCCCTATCGCTTCATCGATTGGAAAAAACTCATCATTTTAGTATCCGCGTTTACCGTGGGGCATTCCGTAACGCTTGCCCTGTCGGCATTTGATATTGTGCGCATCAATGAGGATTTAGTCGAAACGCTCATTCCTATTACCCTGCTAATCACCGCAATGGTCAACTTAGGCAAAACAGGGCAAAAACTCAACATGAAATTGGTGTACCTCCTCATCTTTTTCTTTGGGTTGATTCACGGCTTGGGCTTCTCCAACTTTTTCAATGCCCTAATGAGTGAAAGCAGCGAAGTTACCTCGGCCTTATTCGCATTCAACCTCGGTATTGAAGTCGCTCAAATCATGATTGTACTCATCATATTGATTATAACGGAATTATTCAACTTTTTTAAACCCAAATCGCAAAAAATGCGCATCATCTTCCTCAACGGCGGAGTATTTTTTCTTGCACTCCAAATGCTGTTTGAGGCGTTATTTACAATTTAATTTTTTTGGTCAGAACCCAATACACATTCCATGAAAAAGATATTTACCTCCATACTGATTCTCACCGCCACCGGCGTTTGTGCGCAGTACAACACGTATAACAACAATAAATTTAAGCAACTGCATGAAGAGCTGCCCACCCCCAACAGCTACCGCACCGCATCGGGAGCGCCGGGTCATGCCTACTATCAGCAGCAAGCCGATTATAAAATGAGCATTAAGCTCGACGATGAAAAACAGCGCATTTACGGAGAGGAAACCATCACCTACCACAACAACTCCCCTGATGAACTCACCTACCTTTGGGTTCAATTAGACCAAAACATGCGCGCCAAAGACAGTGAAACACATAAAATCAAACAAGGCACACTATCCGATAAAAAAAGCTTTTCGTCCATGGAACGCATGAAACGAGAGTTTGACGGCGGTTTCAAATTAGATTACGTGAATGACAAAAGCGGTAAGCCTTTGGATTACACGGTGAATCACACCATGATGCGTGTTGACCTACCCAAACCGCTTAAACCGGGAGGTAAATTTGAGTTCGATATCAAATGGTGGTACAACATAAACAATAGATTAGAAATAGGAGGCAGAAGCGGTTACGAGCATTTTGAAGAAGAAGACAACTACCTCTACACCATCGCGCAGTTTTTCCCGCGAATGGCCGTGTATAACGAAGTAGAAGGCTGGCAAAACAAACAGTTTTTAGGTCGGGGCGAATTTGCCCTGCCGTTTGGTGACTATGAAGTGGACATCACCGTTCCGGCAGATCATGTGGTAGGCGCCACCGGCGTGCTGCAAAACGCATCGAATGTACTTACCTCTGAACAACGCAAACGATTCAAGCA
>PXEK01000007.1 GCA_003564735.1 Cryomorphaceae bacterium | reverse complement strand
ATCTAAAAATATGACCTCGCGTAATACTTCCCACTCTCTCGGGCAGTAGGTCTTTATCAGATGTAACGAATATGGCATAGGGGTATACACTCTGACCATACGTTAAGAAATAATCCATATTGAAAGTCCATTTGAATGAAAAATCACCGGCACCATTCGCTATTTCAGATATCGGAACTTTTCTACTATGCCAACCTTTGCCTTTCCAGCTGTCACGAGGTAAGATAAAGTAAAGCGTATCGCTCATATCAAAATCCAACCCCGCATTCAAACTTAAGGTCACATTGTTTGTGAAATATCCCAAATTTCCCGGAAAGAATAAAGCTTGTTTTGAATTCAAACCTGCGTTGTCGATATGGTCTTGAGATACACTAAATAAATCGAGACAAGTATATACATCCCCCAATTCAGATGATAATTCTTGTTGAGTATAACCAACCAATTCTGCACCTTCTTTATTGAAGGCTTTTAAAACCACCTCGCGAGCGGGACTGCAGTCTTGACCAACCGACACACTGAAATACCCCGTATTATCTGTTGCTACAACGGTATGTGTAGCTTCACAAAACCCAATACCGCTTCCTGAACTGCCCGCAAGAGTATGAACATGAAGCTCACCATTTCTAACCGCATTGTGGTTTTCATCCATGAGTATTCCCGAAATTGTTAATCCCCTTCTACTCGAACCGTCATCATCTTTCTTGCAACTTGTTACGCTCAGCATTGAAACAAATAGTACGATGATTGCTTTGCTAAAATATCTTATATTTTTTATAAATGTTATTTTTTAATAATTTTAAAAATCTGTTGTGTTGTTTCTGTTTGAATGACCACTTGATAAATTCCTGTGGCAAGATGACCCGGCAAATTAATAATCACATCATTATCATTGTATTTTCGATCATAAATTAACATACCCTGTAAATTATAGATTTTCACATCTTGAATGAGTTCAGGTGCTTTAATATTTAAACTGTTATAAACAGGATTTGGATAAACAGAAACTTTCATCATTGTTTCTTCCATTTCTACAATTGATGAAGGTACTTCTTTTTTTCCTGAAGGTGGATACCGCTTAGAATTTAAGCAAAATGATCGTATCGAAATGTAGGTAGTGAAATATTTGTCAAAATTGAATAGATATTGATTTTGCCCGGGAGCATCATAATCAATCTTGGCCGGCGGTGTGTGTGTAGCGGGTAGTGTTACTAGATGTAGTTCTTTCCTTAACTTTACCCCACATCGCGTTTTGACCGGTCACGGTTGTCGTTGAACCCATCGGGTTGTTTAGGTTGAAAAGTTTCATAATGCATAAATTTAAAAGGTGGAAAACAAATTTTTAATGACATAAAATGTGCCTCTTTTAAATGATTTAATATTTATTTAGGTGACAAAATTAAATCAGTTTATGAATTCACCAAATAAACAACCTAAAATTTAACAAGGAAGATATATGTCAATTTCTCGCCTTCTGCTTTTTCCTCAACCTACTCAAAAACAAAGGCAATCCTGCAGGTAGTAACCTGCAACATTCGGGATTGATGCTAACGCGTTATTCCGTCGATGCTCGTTTTAATCGGTCGTTTACGGCGCGACCCAAACCCTCATCGGGAACCCACTCGGTCCATATCAAGTCGGCGCCCGAGTCTTTGGCTCGACGCAGCGCTCCGAATAAATTCTTTGCCGCCTCACTCACCTCGCCGGTTTTGCTCAGCGCCTCGTTAAACACAACGTTTCCCTCAACTTCTCGCGGCGCAAAGGAAATCACCGCCACGCGCTTTTCGGCAGGCACCTCAGGTAAGGAGTCAAAATCCACAATATGCACCGGCAACCCCGGGTTGTAATGTTTGTGCAACATACCCGGCGCCTCGGGTCGTGATGAAGATAATTTTATCCTTGTTACCTTTTTGTTCAATACCTCCTCAATCGCCTCAATGGTGAGTCCGCCCAAACGCAAAACCTCCACATCACCCTCACTGCACCTAATAATCGTACTCTCCACACCCACCTCACAAGGGCCACCGTCCAAAACATAGCTCACCGCATCGCCCAATGATGAAATTACATGATCGGCCGTTCCCGGACTGGTAGTGCCAAATAAATTAGCGCTTGGGGCAGCCACCGGAAAATCGACCGCCCGCAAAAGCTCCAAGGCCAAAGGATGCCCGGGAATACGAATACCCACAGTGGGCAATCCCGAGGTAACCACATCCGGAATTTCCTTCTTTTTGGGCAAGATAAAAGTAACGGGGCCCGGACTAAACCCCCTAATCAATCGCAGTGAGGTTTCATCTGCATACGCATACCTACTCACGTGAGAAATATCGGGCAAATGAACAATGAGCGGATCAAACGACGGACGCTTTTTGGCCGCAAAAACCGACAGCACCGCGCCTTTATCCAAGGCATTGGCCGCCAACCCGTAAACCGTTTCGGTGGGTAACCCCACTAACCTTCCCTCCTTGAGTAAACGCGCCGCTTTTTGAATATCCGTTCCTTTCAACGTTTCCATTTACACTTCATTTTTACCCGCTAAATACAAAATAAAAGCGTACTCCTTGGCCGCCTCTTTCAACGCTCTAAATCGACCCGACTCACCACCGTGACCCGCACTCAAATTGGTGTAAAACAAAAGTAAATTATCATTGGTACGGTAATCTCGCAACTTAGCCACCCACTTGGCGGGCTCCCAATATTGAACTTGCGAATCATGTAAACCCGTCAACACCAATACATGAGGATACGCCGTTTTTTTCACATTATCATACGGCGAATAACTTTTGATATACTCGTAAAACTCGGGTATTTTAGGATTCCCCCATTCATCAAACTCTCCCGTGGTAAGCGGAATGCTTTCATCCAGCATGGTGGTAAGCACATCCACAAACGGCACCTGCGCCACAATCCCCTTCCACAAATCGGGACGCATATTCATCACCGCCCCCATCAGCAAACCGCCCGCGCTTCCTCCTTCGGCAAACAACATATCGGTATGGGTGTAGCCCGTTTCAATCAAATGCTCGGCACATGCAATGAAATCGGTAAACGTATTTTTTTTATTGAGCAATTTACCCTCATCGTACCAATACCTGCCCATCTCCTCCCCTCCCCTGATATGCGCAATAGCCACAATAAAACCCCTGTTTAACAAACTCAAACGTACAGATGAAAACATAGGATCTGAAGAAATACCGTAAGAGCCGTACCCCTCTAAAACCAAAGGTTGGGGAGTTCGCTTTTGTCCCGTATTTTTATACACCAACGAAACGGGAATGCGCGTACCGTCTTGCGCTTGAGCAAAAACACGCTCGCTTTTATAATCTGCCGGGTTAAACTCGCCCTCGGGTTTCAGCTGTTTGAGCAGCGATTGTTCCCGCGTATCCATATCAAACAAATACACAGATGACGGCGTAGTGAGCGACGTATAGCCGTAGCGCAACTTTCGCGAGTTAAAATCGGGGTTTATACCCGTGTACGCCACATAGGCCGGGTCGTTAAACGGAATTTCATAGCCCTCATCACCGCTCCACGGCTTAACCCTAATGTGTGTGAGACCGTTTTTTCTTTCGGTCAGAACCAAATAGGCCGCAAACAAATCAATACCTTCCAGCAACACATCGGGCCGGTGAGGTATCACTTCGCGCCAGTGCGAAAAGCCGGTTTGATTAACGGGCGTTTTGAGCAATTTGAAGTTGGGCGCATTTTTATTGGAGAGAATGTAAAAGTAGTCTTCAAAATGTGCAATGCTGTATTCGTGACCGTATTCGCGGTGTTCAAAAAGTTGAAAGGCATCCAAAGGGCTATCGGCCGAAATGAACCGATACTCGTTCGTGGTACT
>PXEK01000375.1 GCA_003564735.1 Cryomorphaceae bacterium | reverse complement strand
TTCGCCGTGGTCTGCCAGTAAATCGATGGTGGGCAACTTAAAGCGCGGCAAATCCAACTTGGGGTCGTACTCACCAAACTCAGTCACTTTTTTATCCACTTCCTTGTCGCTAAGCTCTTCCTCCTTAGTAGTTTCTACCTCAATATTCGGCTCTTTTTCATCCTTTGTTTCTTCCTCTTTTTCCGATTCTTCTGAGCCTATTTCGATGTGCAAGTCGTCATCCGGTTCCACTTCATTTTTACTTTCTTTTTGGTCAGAACCGTCACCGGCCGGTGGGGTTTCACTGAGGTCAATCGAAATATCTTCTTCTGTTTTGTCGGTTTCGGATTCTTCCATTTCTAAAGCTTCAACATCGGTCGTCGCCGCGGTTTCATAATCGTCATGAGTCGGAGTAGTGGAGTCGTTAGATTCTTCGTCGTCTAAATCCTTATCACTTGCGAAAAACGAACCTATTTTGGCAAAAGAAATGTTGAAGTTTACCGCAATAAAACCAATGAGGACGAAAATGATGAAGAGTATAGTCCCTACCGAGCCCAAGAAAAAGCCCAGATACATATTCACTGTTTTCCCCACACCGCCACCGAGCATGAGTAAGTTCGACGATGTAAAAAAGAAGCCCAGAAAAGCCGGGAGCCACAACAGTGTAAACAAGGTGTATTTAAAGAGCGGTTTTAACGGGGTAAGTGTAATTTTGAAAAGCAACTTAAACCCGATGATGAACAGTACGGGTATGAAGGAAAAAGCCGCCAGACCAAACCAGTCTGTGATGAGTTTTTGACTGATGCGCGCACCGAATTTTCCTAACAGGTTTTTGATTTGATCGTTTTCACCGATATCGCCGGGCGCAGCGCTGAGCAGACTTTGATCTGCGGAGCCGGTGAACAAATGCGAGATGAAGGAAAGGAGCAGAATAACGGATAGGAATATTATGCCCAAACCGGTGATATTTTTCACCTTGGCGTTTTGAAACTGAAAGGGCAAACCTTTCATTTTCAGTTTTTTCTTTTCCTTTTTTGGTGGGGAAGTTTTTTCCGCTGTGGTATCACTTCCCGATTTAAATCTGTTTCGTTTTGCCATAAACCCGATGGGTCAAAGAGTAATAAAGTAATACTGCAAAGTAAGGATGTTTATATCGGTCGCGATTCAACCCATCGGGAAATTACTAACATTAGTACGTTAGCTAAAATGTGTGTAGACAAAATGGAGTTTTTCGGGAGGATTAGTATAGGATCAATACCTACACTTAATCCTTGAGTTATCGGTACAAGGAAGGCAAGTCACAACAGAGCATTTTCAGCCGCGAAGCAGCGATTTGTGCTAATCCGTTCAACCGGCGTCATACGCGTTCTATTCTTTTGCAGAAGGCAAGGACAATGACGAGGACAAGGAGCCACGACCTCAACTACGACCTCAACCCTCAACCTCAATCTTCATTCCGGGCTAAGGTGAAGGTGGAGGCGGAGGAGATGGAATGAACGGCGTCCTCCCGGGTGTACTATATCCAAAGCTGAATCTGAAAGGTGCGGCAACTTTCCCCAAGTAGCAGTTATGATTATTCTCCCCAATTGTGACCAAGTATAAAAACTTACCGACTTTCATTTGCGCCGGATATTTGTCATATTGCCACGGCCTTCGTCTAAGTGTGTGCAATATGAAAGTTTCATTCCGAAAAAACCTACTCCGCCAATCCCCGTGCCTGAATTTCCTCCCAAGTCTCTTTGGGAATGAACCTCAAGGAAACGGAATTGACGCAATGCCGAGTGTTTTTTGGAGTAAAACCTTCACCTAAAAAAACATGGCCGAGGTGACCCTTGCAATTACCGCAAACGATTTCGGTGCGACGGCCGTCGGCGTCAGGAACGCGTTCGACCCTTCCTTTAATCTCGTCATCAAAACTCGGCCAGCCGCAATGCGACTCAAACTTATCGGTTGATCGGTACAGCGGGTAATTGCATTTGCGACACACATAAACTCCCGACTCCTTATTTTTGAGGTAAACTCCCGTGCCGGGGTACTCAGTGCCTTTACGGTCAATAACTCTTTTTTCTTCGTCGGTTAACTCATTGTAGTTACCGTCCTTTTTAATCTCAAAATTATTTGCGTCCAAAGTGTCGTTATTTTTGGGTGTTTGATTTTGCGCGCATGCATGAACACACAGCGAACAAAGAAAAATCAAAAGTACGAATCGAGGTTTCATAATCGCTCGAAGTTTTTTAAAGCATTCCACACATTAACTGACCAAACCCGCTAAAAGTTCACAAAGGAAGAGAGGCAAGATGAAATAATTCCGCGAAAAATATATGTTAAGAAAAAAAAAGGCTTATTATTGCATTTGTAAATTGCAACAAAACAAATAAGCCGTCTTAACTATGAAATGTTTCCTCTCTTTAATATCCCTGACTATTTTTCCCTTTATCGCTTTTTCTCAAATTTCCACCGGTAAGCAGATTGACCTGGGTGGTGCAGGTTGGGACGTTTACAAGGCTGCGGTTTACGATGAAGAAACGGGTGAAAGTTATCATTTTGGGGGGTCTGACTCGCCGCCTTCCACGGGCAATAAATCGGCAGGGAACTACGGTGCGTCTTCCTTCGATTACGATTATTGGCTTTGCAAGTTAGACGAAGACGGGAATAAATTGTGGGATAAGAGTTTTGGAGGAACAGGTATTGAAAACGCTGCTCAAATTCTGAAATATGAAAATAATCTATATCTTGTTGGGTACAGTAATTCCCCTGTTTCAGGTAATAAAACTGCACCTAGGTTAGATACATCCTCATCTCAATTTGTTGATGGAGACATATGGGTTGTGAAGTTGGATTTAGACGGGAATAAAATTTGGGATAAAACCTATGGTGGCGTGGACGGTAGTAAGGTTACTCACGCCGTAATGACATCAACCGGTAGTTTGATGTTGGCAGGAGGTACCTCAACCTCTGCAAACGGTGATGTGGCAGATCCCAATTTGTTTGGATTCCTCAATGGGTGGTTGGTGAATTTAGATACGGCCGGCAATATTATTTGGGAGAAAACTCTTCAAGCCAATCTAAATGCAGAACTTTTAACTGTTGTTGAGGACGATGACGGTAATTTCGTTACGGTAGCAGCTACAAGCGCGGGAGTAGCGGGAGACAAAACTGTCGGGAATATCAGTGGGGCCTTTGATTTATGGGTGGTTAAATTTGATGCTCAAGGAAATATATTAGGTCAAAACGTTTATGGAAGCGGTTCATTTGATGAATGGCCAAGGATTTATCAAAAGAATAACTTTTATTACATCCTTTGCAATACATATGGCGGAGCTTCCGGGAGTAAAAATAGTGCTTTAATAGGTATTTCTGATTTGTGGTTACTGAAATTAGATAAAGATTTGAACCTTGTTTGGCAAAAGTCAATGGGAGGGAAGGGTGAAACAGGTTTTAGAGGAACAATCAGAGCCCGATTTTTCGGTGAAGATGATATCGTGGTTTCAACTACTACCGGATCTGCAACGGGTATGGGAAATTGGGGGGCGACGACAGGTTACGGGAATATGGACTATTTGATATTCAGTTTAAAAGATGAGGGCGATTTTAATTGGGCTTTACAGTTGGGCGGTTCGGGTCAAGATTACAGTCATGATTTTTATGTGGATTCCGATGGGCAAATCGTACTTTGCGGTCAGTCAAACTCTCCCGTTTCCGGTGCGAAGGAGTCAACAAGATTGGGAGCATATAATTTTAACTTTTGGCCGGTGTGGCTCGACACTCCCGTTTTCACTGAGGAGATAGAGGAGCCTGAGAATTTGGTGACGCTGTATCCCAATCCGGCGGTTCACGCCCTGCACTTTGAGGCGGGTTCTGATTATAAAAGATATCAAATCATTTCACTC
>PXEK01000149.1 GCA_003564735.1 Cryomorphaceae bacterium | reverse complement strand
TTCCTTAACCTCGTCAATGGTTTCAATAGCTGCATTTTTCCCGACTTCGGGTATGGAGCCCGCGCCGTTGCCCTCGGTTAAACTGGCGCCCAACTGTATTTTATGTTGCACCGGACTGGCTTCAAGCACTTGGGGGTCGGTATTGCAAATAATGAAGTCCACACCCCGTATACCTTGACGGTACATGTGATTTACGGCATTTCCACCGCCGCCGCCTACGCCTATGACTTTAATGATTGATGGTGAGTTTTTGGGTAATTCAAATTCCATAATAATTGTTTTTTGTATTAAACATTGTCATCTTCGAAAAACTCGCTGGTTTTATCTTTGATGAGCTTTAAAAATCCACCCGGTCCGCGCTTAGCTTTTTTGGGTGATTCTTCCGTTTCTTCAGTTTTATTTTGATTTTCTGTGGTCGCGTCTTCTTTTTCAAGCCTTTCAAACCCTTGTAGAATGAGTCCAACACCTGTTGAATATGTGGGGTATGAGACTTTTTCATTGTCTTTGGCCAAATGTTCGGTAGGATAACCCACACGCGTGTCCATTCCCGTTGTAAATTCGAATAAGTGCTTGATGTGTTTGAGTTGAGCGCCGCCACCGGTTACCACTATACCGGCGATGAGTTTTTCTTCAAATCCCGAGTTTTTAATTTCGTAATAAACCTGCTCAATGATTTCTTCCATTCTTGCTTGGATAATGTGAGCGAGGTTTTGTACCGATATTTCTTTTGGTTCTCTACCTCTAAGTCCGGGTATGGCCACAATTTCCGTAGTTGATGTTTGATCGGCAAGCGCACTTCCAAATTTTACTTTCAACTGTTCGGCGTGTTTCCTTATTATGGTACAACCTTCTTTTATATCTTCAGTGATGATGTTGCCTCCAAACGGAATTACGGCAGTGTGTCTGATGATGTTTTCTTTAAAAATGGCAATATCTGTTGTACCGCCGCCAATATCAACCAATACTACCCCGGCTTCTTTTTCTTCTTGGCTTAAAACGGCATCTGAAGAAGCCAAAGGTTCTAATATGAGGTTCGTGACCTCCAAGTCAGCCTTTTTTACACACTTGTAAATGTTTTTAGCTGCCGCAATTTGGCCGGTGATGATATGAAAGTTGGCCTCAAATCGTGAACCGGCCATTCCTATAGGGTCAGTAATACCTTGTTCATTGTCGAGGGTATATTCTTGCGGAATAACATCTAAAATTTGCTCACCCGGCATCATGACGAGTTTATACATATCGTCAATGAGCTCATTCACATCTTTCTTTGTAATTTCCTCCTCGTATGAGTTTCGCATCTTAATGCCGT
The DNA here is from genome assembly GCA_003564735.1 of Cryomorphaceae bacterium. GTDB lineage: Bacteria > Bacteroidota > Bacteroidia > Flavobacteriales_G > Salibacteraceae > Salibacter. The sequence continues at coordinate 15,152 of PXEK01000149.1, read as the reverse complement.
GATGTTGCAAACTGCGAATATGTTGACCGGCAATACCTACATTGACCAACTCGATTTTTACCCCCGAATTTTCTTCCGCCTCGGCCACTGCTTTTTGAATAGCCTCTACGGTGGGGGTGATGCGCGTTACTACGCCGCGGTTCACGCCAATACTTTCAGACTTTCCCATGCCTAAAATTTCGAGTTTGCCGTGCTCGTTTTTGCGGCCAACCAAAGCCGCTATTTTTGTGGTGCCTATATCTAAGCCTACTACTATCTCATCTTGTGCGCTCATACATTTACTTTTTTGTGCAAACTACTTGGTTTTCAAATTTCAAATTTATGTTTCTATATTCGTTCCAACCGGTTTTTTCCAGCCCTTTGAAATAGAAAATTTTCAACTTCCTTAGTTTTTTATCGATAGCCTCAATGTTACCCAGGGTTATGGTGTGATTTCCTACTCGAGGTACCAATTCAAACTCCGCTTTGTCATCCACATATATTTGGTTGAATTGCGCATTCCAAAGCTCATCTTTGCGCAACTCGGTAATGATTACGTGTAAATCGTGTAGCAACTTTTTGTTTTTTTGCTTTTTTTCATCGTCATTTAGCGAGGCATAATTGATCCCGTAATACAAATTATAGGGTGCATTTATAGCTCCGTTTGCTACCGGTACATGTGAGGTAAAGTCTTCAGAAACAGGCATTAGTAGTCCTTTTTCATCCATGTAGTAGCTGTCGTTATTTTCTTGAAAAATTCTCAAAACCGGAACACGTTGTTTAATTTCTATAATCAGTTCTCCACCAATGGTGGAAAATACTTGCGATTTCGCAATGTACGGGTAGCTGTCAAAAAAATCTTCTAACGACCTTATGTTAATATTCCGCATTTTCACTCCGCCGGTGACATAGCCCATGTGATATACGGCCTCTTCAACCTCGGCTGAGGTAACAAAAAAGTTGCCTTCGTCGGTATTTATGTTGATGCGTAGAGAGTTGTACTTGAGTCCATTCAGCTCTTTCTCTGTGAAGCCGGTTAAAACAATCAACATCACTATTGCCAAAATAAAGCCCACAGGTTCCATATACTTTTTCATGAGTACACCTCCTTTTTTATGGGTTCACGTAAATCGGCAATATCTCCTGCACCTAAGGTAAGAAGCAAGGGAGGAGTATTCTTTTGAAGTGTAGGAATAAGTTCTTCCTTGGTAATTAACACCGCTTTTCCCGAGGCTATGTTGTTTATTTTTTTGGTCAGAACCGAACTCGACACACCGTGAATAGGTTTTTCCCGAGCGGGATAAATGTCCAGCATGTACGTTTTGTCGGCGGTGGTAAGTACATGGGCAAAATCATCCATGAAGTCGGCGGTGCGACTGAAAAGATGGGGCTGAAAAACCACCGTAACTTGTTGTTTGGGGTACATCATTTTTGCCGCAGAAATGGCTGCCTCCAGTTCTTTGGGGTGATGCGCATAGTCGTCGATGTAAACCCCCTTTTCACTCTTTATGATGAGTTCAAAGCGTCTTTGTACTCCTTGGAATTGAGACAGCCCCTTCTTTGCGGCGGTTATATCTTCAGGGTTAATCATATGACACAAGGCAATCGCCGCTGCCGCATTCTCTACATTGTGTTTTCCGGCTAATGAGGAGGGGAGGTTTTTGATAATTCCATTCGGTGTATGCAAATTGAAAACGTTTTTACCGTCTACTATTCTTAGACTGTCAATTTTATAATCAGCCGATGAGCTAAAGCCGTAAGTGAAATGTTTTTTGGGTAATTGCAATGTAGCTGCCGCCTCGTTACTGATAAGTAAGTTGTTACTTACCAGATTGGCGAATTCGTGAAAACCACGGCGCATCTCGGCTGCTGTTTTATAAATGTCCAAATGATCGGCATCTACCGACGTTATGATGGCGTGGTTGGGCTTAAGTTGTAAAAAGCTGCGGTCATATTCGTCAGCTTCAACCACTGTAAATTGAGCATTTTCGTGATAAATAAAGTTGTTATCGAAGTTTGTGCTTTTGCCGCCAATAAAGCCGGTTACACTGCCGTAAATACTGTGGATGAGTTGTGTGAGTATAGCTGCGGTGGTGGTTTTGCCGTGTGTGCCGGCAACGGCTAAAGTATTTTGGTTGGCGGTAATCATTCCCAAAACGGCGGAGCGTTTAAGTTGGGGAAGGGTTGTGTTGCGCAGTTGCTTGCGTATAGGTGTATCCTCTGAAACGGCCGGAGTGTATACTATCAAGTCGGCATTTTGATACCCATAGTTGTGTGTGCTTTGGTAGTCGATGGTTACGCCCATTGATTCCAATTCCAAGGTTACCGCGGAGGGAGTTCTATCATACCCCGCCACTGTTTTTCCGCAGTTCATGAAGTACTTGGCCAAGGCGCTCATCCCGATGCCGCCTATGCCTACAAAGTATATGTTATGTATATGCTCTAACTTCACGGTTCAATAATCTTTAGTACTTCGTTTGCAATAATTTCTGCCGAGTCATAAACGGCCATATCGCCAATATTCCGACTCATGACACGGCGCGTGTGTTCATCTTTTAGGAGTCGGTCAATTTCGAGAAACAGTTTTTCGTTAAGGTCTTTATCCTCAATCATCGAAGCCGCTTTTCGTTTTTGAAGAGCCTCGGCATTTAGCTTTTGATGATTCTCGGCAGCAAAGGGGAAGGGCACCAGAATAACGGGCTTTTGCACCAATGCAATTTCTGAAACGGCGATGGCTCCCGCGCGAGAGACTACCAAATCGGCAGCGGCGTAGGCCAAATCCATCTCAGTGATGAATTTCAGTGCCTTTATGTTTTTGGGCTTACTTTGTTTTAAAGCTTGAGCTACCGTGTCGTAGGTGCGTTCGCCGGTTTGCCAAATGAGTTGCATCTCATCATCTTTTTGAGCTATTTGGTTAATTGCTTTGATGAGGGCGTTATTGATGTTTAATGAGCCTAAACTTCCTCCGACGACCAGCACGGTTTTTAGGTTGGGGTTCTGACCAAAATATTCAATGGCTTTTTCCCGTTTATTTTCAATATTAATTACACTTTTTCGCACGGGATTGCCCGTTATGAGCAACTTGTTTTTGTCGAAATATTTTTCCAAGCCGGGGTAGGCCACGCAAACGCGTTTGGCTTTTTTACCTAGAATACGGTTGGTAATACCGGGCATGGCGTTTTGTTCTTGAATAAGTGTGGGAATACCCGCTTTCCCCGCTGCACGCAAAATAGGTCCCGCGGCGTAACCTCCCGTGCCCACGGCGGCATCGGGTTGAAATTCTTTTATTATTTGCTTTGCACGCCTTGCGCTGTGTATGAGTTTGAACGGGAAAGATAAGTTGCTGAGTGCTAAACTTCGTTTGATGCCGCTAATCCACAAACCCTCGATTTTGTAACCGGCTTCGGGAACTTTTTGCATTTCCATTTTGCCTTTCGCTCCCACAAAAAGAAATTGCGTATTGGGACGCTTTTCTTTTATAGCATCCGCAATCGCAATGGCGGGGTAAATGTGGCCGCCGGTTCCACCTCCGCTGATGATGATTTTATGTGGCGACATGACTTACTTTTTGGTTTTGCGGTTCAACGGCCTGTTCTTCCTCTTCAGTTTCTTCTATGGTTCTGCTCACGCTAAGGATGATCCCCAGAGAGATGCAGGTAAACCAAAGGCTTGTTCCGCCCATACTCACGAGTGGCAGGGGCTGTCCCGTAACGGGTAGTAAATTGACGTTCACCGCCATGTTGATGAGCCCCTGAAAAACGAGGCTGAAGCTCAATCCTAATACCACGTAGGCACCGAACGTATGTGTCGTTTTTTGTGCAATGCGAATGGCGCGATACAGCAATATCATGTAAAACATGAGAATGATGAGTCCGCCAATGAGTCCGTATTCCTCTAAAACAATAGCGTATATAAAATCAGAACTCGAATGCGGTAGAAAATTGCGTTGCGTGGAATTACCGGGGCCTTTTCCCGTAATGCCGCCGGTGGCGATGGCAATTTTTGCCTGCTCCACTTGATAATCGGCATTTGGATCAGCTTTTTCATTGCTGATATAACGCTCTACCCGTTTTGTCCACGTTTCGGCACGTGGAAATACTTCGGGAGCAACTTTAGCCGTGGTAAATATGAGTAAGAGTCCCAAAACCCCGGCCGGAATGATAAGTGAAAGGTGTTTCAAGGGTACACCGGCCATAAACATGAGCATGAGTGATGATATGAAAACCACCGCTGCCGTTGAAAAGTTGGCGGGAAGGATGAGTACGCAAACAGCGGCTGTTGCTACAATAGCGGGTAAAAAAGCTTTGTTTATTATTTTTACTTCTCCCGAATTAACGGTGAGCAAACGTGCTAAGAATAATATGAGTCCCAATTTGGCCAGGTCACTGGTTTGGAATGACTGGTTTATAACCGGGATGGTAAGCCACCGCGAGGCTTCATTTATGTTGGTTCCGATAATCAGCGTGAGGACTAAAAGGGGAAGACTTGCCCAAAACACCAATTGACCAATACGCGAAAAGTAGCGGTGGTTTATTTTGTGTATGAAAAAGATGAGCGCAAATCCCGATATTATAAAAAGGGAGTGTTTTAGAATGTAGTAAAAGGTGTTGCCGTCATGATAACGGTACGCCAAAGTTATTACAGAGCTATACACGAGCAGTATGGATGCCAGTGCCATAAATAGCACGGTAATCCATATTACTTTGTCTCCTTTTATGTAGTCGAAAATTTTATGCATTTCTCTTTACGTTGTTTTAAAGGGACCGAGCAGCGCTTTTAAATTGATTGCCTCGATCTTCATAGCTTTCAAAAAGGTCAAAACTGGCACATGCCGGTGAAAGCAATACGGTTTCTCCTTTTTCGGTAATGTTGTAGGCTATGGCTACGGCTTCACTCATGCTTTGTGCTTCGTGATAGCTTTGAACCATATCGCCAAAGGCAGCTTTGATTTTAGCCGTATCTTTCCCTAAAGCAATAATGTTTTTCACTCTGCTTTTTACCAATTCTGCAAGTTGGTCATACTCGTTACCTTTATCAACTCCGCCAACAATCCAAGTAGTGGGTTTTTCCATGCTTTCAAGTGCGAACCAAGTAGAGTTTACGTTTGTGGCTTTGGAGTCGTTGATGTAATCTACCCCGCAAATGGTGGTCACTTGCTCAAGGCGGTGTTCCACATTTTGAAAGTCAGTTAAACTGTCGCGAATAATTTCTTTTCGTATTTCGAGAATACGTGAGGCAATCCCGCCGGCCATACTGTTGCCTGCGTTGTGCTTTCCTTGTAGTGCTAATTTTTGTATTGACATTTTTAATTCCCCTTTTATGTTAATTATTAATTGGTTTTCATTTAAATAAGCGTGGTGTGGCTGTTGTTGATTTAAAGAGTAGGTGTAGAGCTGTGCCTTCGGTTTTTCCTTTTTTATTTGGTTTGCTATGTTTGGGTCATCTGCGAAATAAATGAGGTGATCCTTTTCTGTTTGGTTTTTACAAATGTTGAATTTTGCACGGATGTAATCCTCCATGCGGTTGTTGTATCGATCCAAATGATCGGGTGTGATATTGAGCAATATGGCAATGTCAAATTTTGCATGGCGTATGCGCTCAAGTTGAAATGAACTCAACTCCAAAACAAAATAGTCAGCATCACCTTCAACTAAGGATAGGGCAAAACTCTTTCCTACATTTCCCGCAAGTTTTACGTTGAGTCCCGCTTTTTTCAGGATGTGCGCCGTAAGCATTGCGGTAGTTGTTTTTCCGTTTGTGCCGGTAATGGCAATGAGTTTTGCACTTGTATATCTCACGCAAAATTCCACTTCGTCAATCACGGGTATGTTCATATCGTCCAATGTTTGCACTAAAGGTGCGGTGTTTGGTATGCCCGGACTTTTGATGACTTCATCAGCGTTGATGATTTTCACGTTGGTGTGCCCTCCTTCTTCAAAATCAATTTCAGCCTTGGTAAGAACGTCTCTATATTTGGGTTTTAATGAGCCCGCTTCGCTCAAAAAAACTTCAAATCCTTTTTGTTTTGCCAATAAAGCGGTTCCCGTACCGCTCTCCCCCCCCCCTAAAATCACGAGGCGTTTCATACTTTATCTCAGTTTAAGCGTTACTATGCTCAACACGGCCAGTATGATGCCTATAATCCAAAATCGCGTTACAATTTTAGATTCGTGTAATCCCAGTTTTTGGTAGTGGTGGTGAATGGGCGCCATTTTAAAAATGCGCCTGCCTTCACCGTATTTTTTCTTGGTGTATTTAAAGTAACTCACCTGTAGCATTACCGATAGGTTTTCAATGAGGAATACACCGCATAAAATAGGCAATATGAGCTCTTTGCGTATGGCTAATGCGATTACGGCTATGATGCCGCCCAGTGCTAATGAGCCGGTATCACCCATAAATATTTGGGCGGGAAATGAGTTGTACCATAAAAAGCCTATACACGACCCAACAAAGGCTGCGGTGAATATCACGATTTCTCCCGTATCCGGGATGTACATGATGTTGAGATAGTCGGCGAAGATGTAGTTGCCCGAAACAAAAGCAAATACCCCCAGCGCTAAGCCTATAATCCCCGAGGTTCCGGCGGCTAACCCGTCAATACCGTCGGTGATGTTGGCGCCGTTAGATACGGCTGTGATAACGATAATCACGATGGGTATATAAAGTAACCATGTCCACTTTTTGTAGTTACCCCCGAGCGGACTCAAAAGTTCGCCGTATTCCAACTCGTTGTTTTTTACAAAGGGGATGGTACTTTTTGTTGATTTATGGCTTTCCCATCTGTCGCCGTCCACATTTACCACCTGTGCGTTGGGATCGGGTTGTTGGCTTTGACTCAGTTTTTCGCGAACCACAACATCATCGTGGAAATACAAAACGGCTCCCGCGATTATACCAATGCCTATCTGACCTATGATTTTGAATTTACCGTGCAGTCCGGACTTATCTTTCTTGAATACTTTTATGTAGTCGTCAATAAAACCGATAAGTCCCAACCATAAGGTACTTGCGAGGAGAAGAAGTACATAAATATTATCGAGTTTGGCAAATAACAGGGTGGGTATTATTATGGAGGCAATAATGATAAGACCACCCATGGTAGGGGTGCCCTGTTTTTCAAGTTGCCCCTCCAATCCTAAATCTCGCACAGATTCTCCAACTTGTTGCTTTTGAAGCAAGCGAATAATTCGCTTTCCAAAAACCATGGAAATAATGAGTGACAGTACCACGGCCAAAGCTGCGCGAAAAGATATGTACTGAAATACTCCCGCACCGGGTAAATTCAACTCATCTAAATATTCGAATATGTAGTACAACATGGTTATTTATTCTCTAATGCGTTATTCAATTCTTCCAAGTCATCAAAATGGTGTCGCACACCGTTAATTTCCTGGTAGGTTTCATGTCCTTTTCCGGCAATAAGTATGATATCGCCTTTGGCAGACAATGCTGATGCTGTTTTTATAGCTTCTCCTCTTTGGATGATAGTGAGTGTCTTTTTGAGTTTTCCGGGGTCTAAACCTTTTTTCATGTCTTCAATAATCGACTCGGGATTCTCGGTTCGCGGATTGTCAGATGTGAGTATGACCTTATCAGCCAGTTTACAGGCAATTTTGGCCATAACCGGCCGTTTGCTTTTGTCTCGGTCGCCACCGCATCCCACCACGCAAATTACTTTTTCATTTCCCGTACGCACGTCGTTGATTGTATTGAGTACATTCTCAAGTGCATCGGGCGTATGCGCGTAATCCACTATGCCGTTGATTCCATCTTGTGTTTTCACGTGTTGAAATCTGCCCGCTACGGGACTCAATGAGCTAATTTCGGTGAGGGTGTTGAGTTCATCTGTCCCGTACGCACGGGCAATAGCGTAAATACACAGCAGGTTGTAGGCGTTGAATTTCCCTACCAGTTTTGTCCAAACGTCTTTACCGTTAATATCTAATTGTAGGCCGGTAAATTGATTTTCAATAATCTTGGCCTTGTAATCGGCAATAGTTTTTAGCGCGAAAGACTTTTTGTGACCCGGGCAGTTTTGCACCATAATTTCGCCGTGACGATCGTCGCGGTTGTAAATGGCTACAGAATTGGAGTTTAAGTCGTCAAATAATTTCTTTTTGGCCGCTATGTAGTTGTCAAAAGTTTCGTGAAAATCTAAGTGCTCGTGGGTAATGTTCGTAAATACCGCCACATCGTAATGAAGGCCCGCGGTGCGGTGCTGGGCTATGGCATGTGAGCTCACTTCCATGAAGCAGTGCTTGCAGCCTTCTTCTACCATTTGTGCCAATAGCTTATTTATGCTTAAAGCATCGGGGGTAGTGTGGGTTGATTCAATTTCGGTAATTCCAATTTTGTTGACCACCGTTGAAATGAGCCCGCTTTTTTGACCTTGCTTGGTGAACAGCGCATGGCAAAGTGTGGCTACGGAAGTTTTTCCGTTGGTTCCGGTGATTCCGGTTAACTTTAGTTTTTGTGAGGGGTTCCCGTAATAATTACATGCCATGAATCCCAGAGCCTCGGCACTATTGCGTACTTTTACATAGGTGACTCCCTCGCGAGTTGTGGCGGGTATCTCTTCACAAACTACTGCGGCAGCTCCGGCCTCAATAGCTTGGTCGATATACTCGTGGCCGTCGGTTTGTGTGCCGCGCACCGCAACAAAAACGGTGAGGGAGCCCACTTTACGGGAGTCGAATTCTACGGTTTCCACCGCTACGTTGGTGGAACCTATGACTTCCTCAAGTCTTGCCCGGTATAATATGTCTTTAAGCAGCTTCAGGTTAATTTCAATTTTATTTCTGTTCCTTTTTGAATTCGAGTTCCCGGCGGCAGTGACTGCATTTTTACGGCGCCCTTGCCTTTTGCGCTTACGCGTAACCCTATGTTTTCCAAAATAAATACGGCGTCTTGCAAAGCCATCCCACGCACGTTGGGAACCAGGTTATCAATGAATTCTTTCTCAAATATTTTCACGGTGTCTCTTCCGGTTTGTGTAGTTACCCACTCGGCACGGGAGGTTCCTGTTTTGTAAGGCACACCTATGGATGTGAACACTTGTGATAGGCGACTGTAATCTCCGTTTTTTGATACCGGTAAATGAATGGCGTTTTCATCGCGTTGGGCCAAAAATTCGCGATGGAAGTTTACGCTGGTTGAATACACTTTATCGGCAATTTCTTTGAAGATGGGCCCTGCCACTAAGTTTCCGTAGTACACGTTTCGGGAAGGCGCATTTACCACCACTATGGCTGAATATTTTGGGTCGTCGGCAGGGAAATAACCGCAAAAGGAGGCTTGGTAAAGCACCTTGTCATACCCTGTCGCGCCTTTGGCAATTTGAGCTGTTCCCGTTTTTCCCGCCACTCTGTAAGCTGCATTGCTCAGGTTGCCTGCGGTTCCGTCGGTTACTACCTCTTCCAGCATTTCGCGTGCTTTGGCGATGGTTTCTTTTGAGGCAATTTGTTCTCGCAATACTACGGGCTCAAAGTGTTTTTTAGTTTTCCCGTGTTTGGAAACGGCTGATGTAAATCGTGGCTTTACCATTTTACCGTTGTTGGCTACGGCATTGTAAAAGGTGAGTATTTGCAATGGTGTAAGTCTGAGTTCATAGCCGTGCGACATCCACGGCAGTGTAATTCCCGACCAAGTTTTATCGTCGGCATCTTTTATATAAGGAATGCCTTCCCCCGCAATTTCAACGCCCGTGGGTTCGTTGAGGTGAAATTCTTTAAGTTTATCTACAAAGCGTTGGGGTTCTGACCGATAATATTTATCAATAATTTTGGCAATGGCAATGTTTGATGATACTGCAAATGCCCTTTTTGCCGTTATGGTACCGTAACCTCCCTCTTTGGAGTCGAACATGGGGGTGTTGTAAAATAAGTGTTTTCCGTTTCCGGTTTCGATTTCGGTATCTAAGTCGATGTATCCGTCTTCCATGGCGGCCATGAAGGAGGCCAGTTTTATTGTACTTCCCGGTTCGCTTCCCGCACCAATGGCGTAATTGTAACTTTCATAATAATTTTGGTCAGAACCGCGTGTCAGGTTGGCAATGGCCCGAATTTCGCCCGTATTCACCTCCATTAGCACCACACAGCCGTGGTTGGCGACGTGTTTTTGCAATTGTTTGAGTAAAGCATTTTCGGCCACGTCTTGAATGTTGATGTCAATGGTGGTGACCAAATCTGCTCCATCTTCGGGCTCAACTTCGTTGGCATCATTTACGGGCATCCAAACACCGCCCGCAATTTTTTTCATCAATCGCTTACCGCCCGTTCCGCTAAGGGTTTCGCTGTACGCGCCTTCAAGTCCTACCGATTCATTCTCTCTATCATACCCAATGGTACGGGCAGCTAATACTCGAAACGGCTTTTGCCTGCGGTTTTGCTGAATGTAAATAAATCCGCCCTTGTACCTGCCTTTGCGGAATATGGGAAACGTGCGTAGTTGCTGGAGCTCTGTGTAATTAACTTTACGTTTTATTAGGTGGTATCGCTCTTTGTTATTTCGGGCATTGACCAGTTGGCGCTTGTATTGAAATGCAGACTTGTCTCTAAATAGCCCGGATAAACGGTACGCCAATGAATCAATGTGTTGATTAAACACCGCATCGGTTAGCGCGTCTGCATTGGGGTCAAATCGAACTTCATAAATAGGTACCGAGGTGGCCAAAAGCCGCGATTTGTGATCGTAAATGTTTCCGCGAGCGGCATCAATGGTGTGGTATTTTAATGTGAGGTTTTCGGCTTTCTCGCGCCATTCATCACCCTGAACGAACATAATTTGCCCGGTTTTTATCACGATACCCGCGCTAAAAACAGCTAACAGAATGTACATAACGTACACCCTGATCATGTTTTTTTTATGTTCGCTCAAGTTACTCATTAATCAATATTTAATTCTTTTCGTGTTTGGCGGGTAACCACAATTTTTTTTGGTGGCTCATATGATTCGATGAGACCCAAGTCTTTTTTGTCCAGTATTTTAATGAGCTCACTTTGTTTTGTCGTGTACATCAGGTTGGATTGTGTGGTGATATACTCGCTGCGCAGCTCTTTCATTTCGTTACTCAGCGTATTAATTTTGCGAACCGTACCTTCAGCTATAAAGCCGTTACCTATGTATATGATGCCCAAAAAGGACAAAAAGAAAAGAAAAGGCAGGTTGCGCACCACATTTTCACCGGCTAAAAAGTTGCCGCTTAAAAAGGTGATAACCCCGCGCTTGAATGAAGAGCCGGTTTTTTCGCCTTTTCCTTGTATATTGGGATTCTTAACCATTTTTTTCTGCAATTCTTAGTTTGGCACTGCGTGCTCTCGGGTTTTCTTTAATTTCTTCCGGGGTAGGGGTAGTTACTTTGTTTTTTACCGGGGTTAACGGTCTCAAAATATTCCCGTATAGGTCTTTTTCTTGCTTTCCTTCAAAGTTTCCGCTTTTAAAAAAGTGCTTTACGGGTCGGTCTTCGAGTGAGTGATATGAAATCACCGAAAAACGTCCTCCCGGTTTAAGCGATTCGGTAGTTTGAGCAATTAACTCGTGAAGTGCTTCCATTTCGTCGTTCACTTCAATGCGTAAAGCTTGAAAAACTTGCGCGAAAAACTTTGCGCTTTTGCCTCGCGGCGCAAACCGGTTAAGAGTTTCTTTTAACTCGCCTGTGGTGTTTATCGAGGTTTCGGTTCGACGCGAAACAATGGCGCGTGCAATGCTGCCGGCTTGCTTGAGCTCGCCGTAATTCCTGAAAATATCGTGCAGTTGCTCTTCGGTGTATTGGTTCACGATTTCTTTTGCCGATTTTTTGGCACTTTGGGTCATGCGCATGTCGAGCACGGCATCAAAGCGAGTGCTAAAGCCGCGGTCGGCGTCATCGAACTGTCGCGAGGAAACGCCTAAATCGGCAAGTAAACCGTCAAAGGGAACGGCATTATACATTTTGAGGTAGTTTTTCATGAATTTGAAGTCGCCTTCAATGAGGGTGAAGCGTTCATCATTCAAAGAATTTGCGGTAGCGGCCTTGTCGCGGTCAAAGGCGAAGAGTTTGCCGTTTGCTCCCAGGCGACTCAGTATCTCCCTACTGTGACCACCGCCGCCAAACGTAACATCTACGTAAGTCCCTTCGGGCTTAATGGAAAGCCCGTCAACAGCTTCTTTAAGCATTACCGGTTGGTGATACATAGCGTTACTCCTCGTTTTTATTGTCGTTTTCAATTTCGCCCATAACGTCTTCGGCAAGTGATGCAAAGTCGTCTTCATCGGCGTTCATTACCTCGTCGTATTTGTCTTTTGCCCAAACCTCAATGCGGTTTGCGTAGGCGAAAAGCACAATTTCTTTTTTGATTTCGGCATTTGCAGACAGCGGCTTAGGCAACAGTAATCGCCCCGTATTGTCCAATGCCAGTTGTGTGGCGCCGTTGTGGAATTGGCGGTAGAACTTTCTGTTTTTTGCTACAAAAAGATTGAGTTTTTTAAAACGGGCAGTTTCGTTTTCCCACTCATTCATCGGGTACAATACCAAGCAACCCTCAAAGCCGCGATTGATCACAAACCGCTCTTGAGCGGCAGGATCAAGCTGCTTTTTGAGTCCCGAAGGCAGCATAAAACGCCCCTTGGAATCTACTTTGCACTGATATTCACCTATAAAGTTTGACATAACTACCCTTAAATAGAAAGCGTAAAAGTACGGCAAATTTACCACTTTCTACCACTTTCTCCCACTTTGTTGATAACTTTTTGGTTTTTGGGGTGTTTTTTAGGGGGGTAAATGCGCTGAAAACCTGATGAATATTGGGTTCCAAAGTAAAGTGGTAATCGGTGGGGGAATTGCCGCGTCCATCGGATTTTGTAAACACGTTGGTGTGAATTGAATTTTTTTCGTTTTTAGCGCCTTTTATCCGGCATACTTCACTCAAAAAAACCACCACTCAAAACCCCATAAAACCACTTGTCATTTAACCGGAAACTTTTTTATGTGTTATAGTTTCCGTAGTGGCATTCTTCTTACTTTTGCGCTGCTTTTTAAGGTGGAGGTATTTTTTGCCTAACCTGTTGATTTATTGTGATGAGAGATGCAAGTTGAAGAGTTGAATAAAAAGGAGGAAATTTTAAATACGGCCACGGCTTTGTTTATGAAAAACGGGGTGCAAAGTGTCACCATGGATGAACTTGCCATAGAGTTGCAAATGAGTAAAAAAACCATCTACAAGTTTTTTAGTGATAAAAGGAGCCTGGTTGACGGTTGCATGAAGTCTCATTTTGGTAAACACCAAACCGCCGTGCGTGGTATTTTAGCCAAAAACCTCAACGTGATTGATGAAATGTTTGCTATAGGTGAATTTGTAAATGTAGAGTTGCGAGCCGTTAATCCTGTGGTTTTTGCCGACTTAAATCGCTTTTATCCCGAGGCTTTTCGGTCTTTTTTGAGGTTTAAGAACGATTTTATTTTGGAGGTTATAAGGCAAAATTTGAAAAGAGGAGTGGCCGATCAATGGTATCGAAGTGCGCTAAACATCGAGGTGGTGGCACGGTTATATGCAGGCATGACCGACTTGATATTTGATGATGAAAATTTTCCGTCCACCGCCTATGATAAACCTTCACTGTACTTAGAGCTTTTCAGCTATCACTTACACGGAATTGCCACCCCGCGCGGAATTGAGTATTTTGATAAAACTTACGACGCTAATATTTTTAAATGATGTTTATGAGGAGCTTACATGTTTTAACGGCTGTTCTTTTTGTTTTTGTTTCGGTCAGAACCGAAGCCCAGGCCGGTTTTACCCTTCAAGAGGCTATGGATTACGCGGCTAAAAACAGCTATATGATTCAAAAGTCTGAAATGGATGTGGATAAAGCCGACGGTAAGATAAAAGAGACTACAGGTATGGGGCTTCCCCAAATTTCGGGAATGGGGGAATTCCAAAACTTTTTGGATATACCCACGGTTTTAGTGCCTGATTTTGGTGGAAACCCCGAAAATTTAATACCCGCTCAGTTCGGTACCAATTATAACATTACCGGCGGGGTTGAGGCTAACCAGTTGTTGTTTGACGGCTCGTACATCGTGGCGCTGCAAGCCGCGAGAACGTACAGGGAGTTGAGTGAAAATGTGTACTTTAAAACCAAACAAGAAGTCAAGGCTGCGGTGGCTAACGCCTATGCGGCGGTGATAGTGGCGGCTGAAAACAGAAAAACCCTCGAAGGCAACTACGAGGCGTTACAAACTACGTATGACGAAACCCGCGCACTTTACGAAGAAGGTTTTGTGGAGGAGCAAGATGCCGATCAACTCAATATTTTATTACGTAACAATAAAAATCAACTGGCTCAAGCACAAAGGTTGGAATCCATTGCTTCAAAATTGCTCAAGTTCCAAATGGGTATCCCGGTAGATTCCAATATTACGCTTCAAGACAGTATTGATAAAATCGTGGGTTTTGGAATTGACCCCTCATCGGCAGCCGAGCCTTTCAATGAAAATGCAAATATCGACTTTCGCATAGCGCTCACGAACCAAACGGCTAAGGAGTTGGAACTAAAAAACCAAAGGGCACTGGCGCTGCCAAGACTCAACGCTTTCTTTAGTTACAGGCAGCAGTTTTTTAGTAATGAACTTAATGTGGGTGCCAATAACGTGTGGTTTCCCGCAACGGTTTGGGGGTTGAATTTAAATGTTCCTTTATTCACCGGGCTCCAAAGGCATTACGCCATAAAGCAATCGCAAATTGAATTGGAACAAGCTAACTTGGAGCGAATCGAAAAAAGTGAGGAGCTCAAAATGGAGTTTGAACGGTATAAAAGTGATTTCAGTTTTGCACTTGAACAGTTTAAAAATAACAAAGACAATTTAGATCTTGCCGGAAAAATCTTGAATAACGAAACTATTAAGTTTAAAGAGGGGGTTTCCTCAGGTTTGGATTTGGCTCAAGTTCAACAGCAGTTTTTTCAAACCCAATCAGAGTATGTTCAAAGCATCAATTCACTAGTTGAGGCTAAAACCAATCTAGACAAAATTTTAAATAAGTATTAAAATGAAATATTACGCTTTTATTGCGGCGTTGGCCTTGCTGACGGCATGTGGTTCTGACCAAAATGATAAAAATGCCGATTTAGATAAGCTGACGGCTAAAAAGGATAGTTTGCTGGAGGTGTCAAAAGAACTCGCCGAAGAGATAGAG
>PXEK01000320.1 GCA_003564735.1 Cryomorphaceae bacterium | reverse complement strand
TCGCGATAATTATTTTAAGTATGTAGATTTAAGTGATGATAGGTTGATCAGAACGCCCATTCTACACAATAAAATTGACTATTACATCACCAAACTTACCCCTCAAGTGCCCGATTCTATTTGTAAGGCGGCAAAATCCATAATAAGCCAAACCGAGGGGGATTCGTCTTTGATATTTAAGTACGTTGTGCAGCATGTTACCAACGTGTATGAAAAATCGAAAATGATGGGGATGGACGCCGTATTTGTATGTATGGCTGAGGAATATTACATGAAAGGTAAAGCCTTTTGGTTAGATAGTGCTCAATTTGAAAGTATTACCGATCATTACACTAAACGAAAGAGGCAAATTGTTGGTGTTCACGCAGAAAACTTGATTTTACCAACCCCCGAGGGCGAGTGGACAAGCATGCACGATATTGATAAAGATTACACGGTTCTCATTTTTTGGGATCCCAAGTGTGGGCACTGCAAAAGAGAATTACCAAAAATCAAGAAATTCCACGACGAGTGGGGAGATGATGTTGCGGTATTTTCTGTAAGTACGTCACTGCATAATGAAGACTGGGAAAAGTTCATAAATGATAAGGAGTTACATGGTTTCATTAACGTTTCAGACAATCCCGACATAAACAAAGAAGCCGCAACGTTTATACAAAGCGGTGTTACTACGTACAATAGTTTGAATTTTAGAGACTTTTGGGACATTTATAGTACTCCTCAATTGTACATTCTTGATAAAGATAAAAAAATCATCGCCAAGCGTTTGGGAGCAGAGCAACTTGCCGATTTTATTTCTCAGCATAAAAAACAAAGCGGAACAAAAAGTGAGGGGGATTTGATTCAAATGGAAGTAGTTCCTGAAGGGCAATAGATCGTTTTTTATATGTGACCCTACAACACTACAAAAGCTTTGTGTATCGAACTTTATAGTTATGAAATCAGAGCACGCGCGATGATTATATATTTTCTTTTTCGCTCTGTGAGTTCAGAAGACTAGTGGAAAATTGCGCTTCGCTTTTAATAGGGAGGCAGGTGCGTTTCGAATTGTTTGTCTTCTAGACTTTAATTCCTCCAGTATAATTATCCATTTGTATTAAGACGGTTAGTTAACAAAAAGCCCCAACGATTATGTCGGGGCTTTTTAGCTCAAATGAGGTTGCAATTTAGCTCACGGTAGCAAAATAAATCGCGTAACTATGAAAAAGGTAATTTTACTATCGCTTAATCAGCGGTTTATTGAACGTGTCATTTGAGGTGGTAATTGTTATCACATACATTCCTGACGGAAGATGATTTAAGCTGATTTCATTAATGTTTCCGTCTTGGTTATGTACAATTTGACCTGAAATATTTGTAATGCGAATATTCTCAATGAAGTCGGTACTTTCTATTCTGAGTTGATCGGTTACGGGGTTAGGATATACTTTCAGGTGGTTTCGAGTTAAATTTTCAACACCTACTATTTCCACTGTAACACAATCTGTGGTATCACTGCAAGTTCCGTCATTTAATATACAAGCGTAAGTACCCGATACTTCAGGGGTAAAAGACGATTGTGTAGCTCCGGAAATTTCACTTTGATCATCGCAGTTAATCCATTGATAATCGACATTGGTTTGTGATACACTCAAGGTGTTTCCGCTTTCGGTAACGGTTAAGTCAAGTGGCAGGCAAACCTCAATGCAATCTGTGGTATCTCTTTGTTCGCAGCTGTTTTCAATGATACAAGCGTAAGTCCCGCTGGCTTGAGGGTTGAATACGGGGGAGGTTGCACCGCTTATAACGGTTTGGTTAGTACAATCATACCACCTGTAAGATGCTCCTTGAGTCGAGGGAACGCTTAAGGTGGTATTATTTGTTAGGGTTATGTTTTTATTGATGGCAGGGCAAAAGAATTCGTATGCCCCCATATCAACTGCTATTCCTACAACTCTTGCATTTCCGGCGAGGTCAACAGTCCCTAGAAAATGCATAATTCCTGATGTGTCGCCTGAGTCAATAGCGGGAGAGTGTGGGAGCAGGGTGAAGTCTTTATTCGCCGTATCTGCAAATTCGGGATAAACGTCAAATACACGTCTTGAAAGATTTTCGGTATTTTGAGCAATTGTATTTTTAGCATTCATGGAATTCCAAAAATTACTGTTTGTTGTACTAAAATGGCTTCCCGTAAACGGTTCATGATTCCAGAAAATACAGTTTTGTATGTCTGCAACGCCGTCATTAATGTTAATGGAATGACCGTCGTTTGCAGGAACAGATGCAATATTATTGAAAAACGTGCAGTTATATATTAAAGTTGGGAAACTTGGGCTTGTTTGAAAATTGTGAATTGCTCCGCCCGCAAAGCTCGGGCCTAGTGCGCGGTTATTTTCAAAAAGGCAGTTAAAGAATCCTGCTTGGCCTGACATCATACTTGCCGCAGTTACAGCACCGCCATGAGAAAGTGCAGTATTGTTTTTAAAAGTACATCTATTTACCCCAATAATAGATTGATTGGTAATCCAAATGGCCGGTGCTTCAAGGGCCTCATTGTCGTGGAATTCTGAATCTATAACAAATGCTCTAGCTCTGTCTACTCTAAGGGAAGCTCCGGAAGTTGAACTTGAACCTTTGTTATTTCTGAACACACAATTAAAAATCTGTAGATCAATGGAATTAGAAACAACATTTCGTACTACATAAAGAGCCAAAGAACTTGTCTCTTCAATTATGAAATCCGTAAGGAAATTGTTTATACGATCAACTTGCCTGAGAATATGACGGTATTGAGAGAACGGAGCGTTCAAACCATATTTTTGGGGGTTTCCCGTTAATATGGTTGGGTTTGCTTTACCGTTTCTCTGTGATCTATCTGTTTCAGTACCGTTGAATCCACCCAAAACCACAACGTTACTTGAGCGGAGAGTGAATATGGCGTTCGAGGCGCTAGTTGCAGTATCACCCAAGGCGTTAAGAACCGGATAGTAAACACCTTGTGCTACCCAAATGGTATCATAAGCCTGAGCGTTGTATATAACACCGCTCAAATCATCCGTTGCGTTTTGCCAACTGCTGCCGTCTCCGGTGCCTTCGCTGTTTTGTTTTACATAAATAACATTTGCGCTTAGATTCAGGCTAAAAATTGAAATAAAGCTGAGAAGTAATAATTTTTTCATAGTGTTGAGTTTAAAATTTATGCAATAGTACAGTGCGGGACGAGAGGAAGTATTTCCGGGTTTTTGAAAGTGGTGAATAGGTTTGTGAATAGGTTGTTTTTGTCGTTATAGGGTTATTTTAAGTTCTGATTTATTCTTTTATCTCAATGACAAGTGATTTCAGAAAAACCACAAAATTTGCTTTTAGTCTTTCAGTGTTTACTTTCAGTTAATTACGAATAAACAGGCATGGCTTAAATAGAAGCTTATGAATGGCGTTCTAATTGACGAACCTCAAAAAGGGTTCCCGTTTCAAGTACTTTTATTTACAGATATAATTCGATAATTTTTTTTCATCTCGATATATTGCAACTTCCTCAACAGTGGGAGGTAATCTTTTTAAGCGAATAAATGGGTGTCACGAGTTGAAAAACGGTAGAGTTTAAAATGTACTACTCAGGAGAAGTGTTTCTTAGGCCTTGTGAGGTATGTAACCAAGCACAAAGGAGACTTTTAGATTTTATAATCAGCTTATTTAATGAATAGCGTATCAGAAACATCAACATCAGCCGCAAAAAAGAATCCCAAAGCACGCTCGCGGTCGTTGGCGGTATTGAAAACGTTGCTTCTCAACTCAGCGGGCGGTGTATCAAAAGGCCCGCCTACGAAGGACTGGTCGGCGAGTTGTGCAATATATCTGTAGTAATTACGTGTAATTCCCATTTGCCAAACCACCACCTCAATGACTTCATCTTCTGCTATTCGCTGTTCAT
>PXEK01000195.1 GCA_003564735.1 Cryomorphaceae bacterium | reverse complement strand
TTTTGCCGGTTAAGAATTCCACATCGGGATATTTATTTAAAAAAGTACGATAAA
This sequence comes from Cryomorphaceae bacterium, assembly GCA_003564735.1. GTDB lineage: Bacteria > Bacteroidota > Bacteroidia > Flavobacteriales_G > Salibacteraceae > Salibacter. The sequence continues at coordinate 3,857 of PXEK01000195.1, read as the reverse complement.
GCTCCTCACCTTGGGAGGGTGCTCCGGCCACCACAACTTTGTAATTTGTAAGAGGGGCAACCGCTTCCAGCATAAGAGGTAAAAGCGTGGAAATTTCCTGTTTCCTGCTACCCGGGAGCAGTGCAATAAGCGGCCGGGAATCGGCGGCAACATCTTTAACTTCAGCCGTGAGTTTGGCTGCTCCTTCCTCATAACGCTCCACCTCATCGAGTAACGGGTGCCCCACAAAAGTAACGGAGTATCCGAACCGTTCGTAAAATTCCTTCTCAAAAGGCAAAATCACAAACATGTAATCTATTGTTCGTTTGATGGCGTGAATTCGATTTTGCTTCCATGCCCAAATTTGAGGGGAAATGTAGTAAACCGTTTTAAAACCGGATTTTTTTGCCCACTCCGCAATACGCATATTGAACCCCGGATAGTCAATAAATACAATCACATCAGGATCAAAACTCGAAATGTCTTTCTTACAAAAGGCTATATTTCTAAAAATAGTACGCAGATTAAAAAGCACTTCCACAAAGCCCATGAAGGCGAGATCTTTATAATGCTTGACCAAAGTAGCTCCGGCGTTTTCCATCCTCTCACCGCCCCACGCGCGAATTTGCGCATTTGTATCTTGCCTGGCCAACTCCTTAATGAGGTTGCTCCCGTGTAAATCGCCCGATGCCTCGCCTGCTATGATGTAATATTTCATGACCTTATTTACCGGTGAAGAAGAAAGTTATTGAATAAAATCGGTGTAATAGTAAGTGACATAAACAAGAGCTCCCAAGAAGGTTGTGAGCAAAATTCCTTTGCCAATTTCATCTTGTTCGCGCCTTACCATGAAATGATGCATAACCAATGCGTTGAGTCCGATAAAAAGCAGTATAGCTTTTTCAATCATAGCGGAGTGCATGCTGCCGGGAGCTGCATTTTCCATAACCAGATAAAAAATAAAAAAAAGAGACGTCGGCAATGCCGCACCTATGATTACGCCGGTAATCATTTTGTCTTTACTCAACATTAAAGTCGTATTTTTCGAGGTGTTTAATACTTTTATAAGCAGTGAGGTCGTACTGCACGGGAACCACACTCACGTAGTTGTTATTAAGCGCCCGGATATCGGTATCTTCACCCGTATCGTGATTTTCAAATGCACCGGTTAACCAGTAATACGGTTTGCCGCCCGGATCTTTTCGTTTGTCGAACTTCTCGCTCCATTTAGCGCGAGCTTGTCGGCACACTTTAATACCTTCAATTTCGCGAGAGCTCAAGTTAGGTATATTCACGTTTAAGCATACCCCTTTTTCCAGGCCGTTTTTCAGAACCTCTTGAATAATCTTTTTGGCGTAAATTTTTGAGGGTTCAAAATCTGCATCAATGGACTCGTTCAATAGTGAAAATCCGATGGACGGATAGCCCTCGAGGCAGCCCTCAATGGCTGCGGACATAGTTCCGGAGTAAATTACGTTTGTAGAAGCGTTACTGCCGTGGTTGATTCCCGAAACAATTAGATCGGGCTCGCGATTCAGGATTTCATGTACCGCTAACTTTACGCAATCTACGGGCGTTCCCGTTGTGCTGTAAAAATTGGTTCCATGCTGTTTACCGATTTTATTTACGCGCAACGTGGCGTTGATGGTAATGGCGTGTCCCATTCCCGATTGCGGTTTATCCGGCGCCACCACCACGGCATCCCCCAACTCGTCGGCTACTTCAACCAAAGCCCTTATCCCCGGAGCCATTACCCCGTCATCATTCGTCACTAAAATTAATGGTTTACTCATATCTTCAATATTAAAGGCAAAGATAAAATGAAACCCTCGTTATACATTGCAAAATCTATGAAGACTCTGCATAATACACTATCAAATACCGTTAGATAAATTACCCAAACAAAATCTGTCGCAGAAAACCTTTAGCTTTAGTGAGTGCAGAGCCAAAATCTTAGCGATTCCCGTCACTTCAGGATCATTTCTCCTTCGCCTCTTCCTTGTACTTAGTCCTGAATAAGGATTGAGGTTGAGGTCGTGGTTCCTCCTCCCTCTCCTTCTCCTTCGTCCTTAATGAGGATTGAGGTTCCTCGTGTTTGCTCCCTCCCGGCTGTGTTTGCAACGTCGCCGCCGGGAAATCAAGAACTAATGAATAAACAAAGTTCTGCATCGTGATGCGGCTTATACTTGACATATTGTTCATTTTTGCAGACGGATTTTTCGCGTTCTGACCAAAAAAAGAAAACAACTGAATGATACCAAAATCGAGAATTTATGCGATGGGATTGGTAACCTTAATCGGGTTTCCGCTTTTGGGACTTACCGTAGTGGGGATTATGGAGGATAACCCGTACGATTTCAAGTGGTTTTGGGAAATTACTTGGTGGCAGCAATTGGCCTGGGGTACGGCTTTGGGAACGTTAGCGGGCTTTGCGGCGTGGTGGTTAATCAGTACCGATTTCCTCAAGCCTACGCTGGAAAAATACGGTAAACTCATTGGTAAACTCAGACTCAACAACGGTGAAATTGTGTTTCTTTCAATTTGCGCGGGCGTGGGTGAAGAGATTTTTTTCAGAGCCGTATTGCAACAATACTGGGGCATTTGGATTACCTCCGTGGTGTTTGTGGCGATTCATGGGTATCTGGACCCTCGGAATTCGCGCATGGTGATTTACGGACTTACGATGACGCTGATTATTGCCGGAATAGGTTATTTGTACGAATATGCCGGTTTGCTCGCAGCGGCCGCCGCACACACCATGATTGATGTGGTGCTGTTCAAAAAGCTATCTACGTACGATTACGGAAAGTCGGTGGAAAAAACCAACGATGAATTCCCCTACGAACCCGAGGATTAAGAGTTTTTATTCATATCGATAAGCGCTTGCAGTCGCTCAATGGTATCGGCTTCTTTGGGTTTTTTATCGGTGCGAATGCGCTTTATACGCGGAAAACGAACCGCAATCCCGGATTTGTGTCGGCCCGACTCCACTATGCCTTCAAACGCGATTTCAAAAACCATTTCGGGCTTGACGCTGCGTACGGGTCCGAATTTCTCAACGGTATTTTGTTTCACAAACCGATCTACCTTGCTCATCTCACTATCGGTGAGTCCGGAATAGGCTTTGGCAAACGGCACAAGGTCATCTCCTTTCCACACGGCAAAAGTATAGTCGCTGTACAGGTTGGCGCGCCTGCCGTGACCGCGTTGGGCGTAAATCATCACGGCATCGGCGGTGAACGGATCGGCCTTCCACTTCCACCACTCTCCCCTTTTGCGTCCGGTTTTGTAATCGCCGTTTTTGTACTTAATCATGAGTCCTTCCGTTTTTTGCAACCTCGCATTTTCACGCAGCGGTTTGAGCTCGTCCCACGCCTCAAAGTCCACCACCGGCGATAAACGCAACTTTGGCGACCCCACATCGGCTATGCACTTTTCCAGCAGGCGGCGACGCTCACGAAACGGCTCTGACCGAACATCAACTCCTTCAAATTCCAACACATCGTAACACATCAACACCACGGGCACATCGGTGAGGAGTTTTTTGCCTACGTTTTTTCGTCCGATTCTCTTTTGCAGCATGGCAAAATCGAGCGGTTCATCGTTTTTAAATGCCAATATTTCGGCGTCAATCACCGTACCGTCGGGAAGGGCGTTTTCCAACCCCTCAAACTCGGGATACCTATCGGTAACGAGCTCCTCGCCGCGGGTCCACAAATAGCGGTTGCCGCCCCTGATGATGAACTGCCCCCGAATGCCGTCCCACTTGTACTCTGCCGACCAATCTGCGGGATTACCCAACGAGCGGGGCTCCTCCTCTAACGGATAGGCCAAATAAAACGGGTACGGGCGCGACAAATTCTCATCCTCGTCGGGGG
>PXEK01000091.1 GCA_003564735.1 Cryomorphaceae bacterium | reverse complement strand
CCTTCTCCCCCGCGGTAAACGTGTAACCTTACTTTGGCGTTTTTCATCTTCGCCGCCCTAAGCAGTTTTATGATTTCACTGCGTAAAGATTGCTCTTCAAAAATAGGGGAGAAATTCAATCCCGACATATCCATCCCGTGATACAAACGTGTGAGGTGATCTTTGAAAAAAATCGGACACTCATCAATCACACGCATGGTTTCAAATAAACCGTCGCCATATCTAAAACTTCGGTTTCCAACGCGTAATACGGGTTCATCTGATGAAACAACTTGTCCGTTTATATTGATGTATCCGCTCATTACAAATGTTTAACGATAAATTCTATGGAACTGTTGGGTTCAATTAAAAAAGAGGTTATTCCTAATTTCTCTGCCGCCTCAATATCTCGCAAACTATCGCCAATCATAAAAGATTGCTCGCAATTGATATTGTGGCGGTAAGCCGCCTTCTCAAACAATAACGACCCCGGCTTTCGGTCCAGTGAAGCTCCCGTAACTTCATGATTGGGCGAATAAAAAATATCATTTACGGGCGCCCCCTCTTTGCTGAGAAGGCCTTGCATGTGAACGTGAAGTTTGTCGGTATCTTCAACAGTGTAAAGCCCCTTAGCAATACCACCTTGATTGGAAATAACAATGACCTTAAAGCCGCGCTCTTTTGCCGTCTTTATGGTAGCCGCAACACCGGGAAGCAATTCGAAATCTTTAATTTTAAAAGTGTACTCCCCTCTTTCTCTGTTAATCACGCCGTCTCTATCTAAAAACACCGCCTTGTTCATCCTATCCAATCGGTTATACCTGTGAGAATTTTCGAGAAAAAATCCAATGCCAGTGTAGGTTTAAAAAGTACAGTGGCTACGGCTCCGAACACCGCACCTTTAAAGTGGGCATCATGAGCAATTTGGTCATCGGCGTTTTCCATTCGGCTCTCATAAATCAAGTACAAAATACCCAAAATAATGGCCGGAATCGGTATTACGCCAAAGAAATAAAGCAAATTCACGGGGTACAGCACAATATAGCTGAACAACACGGCGGCAACAGCACCACTGGCTCCCACAGCCCGGTATTGGAAATTATCGCGATGCTTTTTAAGGGCCGGTAATGCCGCTACGGCCATAGCGCCCAAATACAATACTGTATAGTACAAGGTGCCCACGGCGCCGAAAATTTGCTCAAAACTGTTCTCCACTGCCGTACCAAACTGCCAAAACACGAACATATTGATTAACAAGTGCGCCCAGCCCGCATGAATAAAAGCGTGAGTAAATATGCGGTAATATTCTTTATTACGCATCACCGTGTAGGGATGTAACTCCCACTTTCTGAATTTCACCGGGTCGTTCATGGCTAAGATGCTCATGACGATACAAATACCCATGATGGAATATGTAATCATATATTTTAAATGTTCATGCAAAAGTAGCGGTTATTACGAGATTAGCACGGGGCTATAATCACAAGAACTGTAAATACATCCTATACCGTTCAGAGCCGAATAAACAAATCGCTAGGGTTGGCCTCTACCCCAGTGCAATATCGAGCCACATCATAACGGCGAAACCCAACACCCCACCGATAGTGGCTACATCGGCATTGCCGTGAAGTTGTGATTCGGGAATGAGCTCTTCAACCACCACGAAAATCATGGCACCGGCTGCAAAGGCCATGGCAAAAGGTAAAAGCGGCGCAATCATGAGAACGGCCAACGCCCCGGCCACTCCCGCAATAGGTTCCACCGCCCCGGAGAGTTGACCGTACCAAAAACTTTTCCCGCGCGACATTCCGTCACGTCTCAACGGCAGTGACACCGATAACCCCTCAGGAAAGTTTTGTAAAGCAATGCCGATAGCTAAAGCAACCGCTCCCGCGAAACTCGCACCACTCATATCATGAGCCAATGCCCCAAAGGCCATACCGATGGCAAGTCCCTCCGGAATGTTGTGCAGCGTAATGGCCAATACCAACAATATGCTGCGGTTCCACTTCGTGGGAGGACCTTCAGCCTTTTTACGCGGGAAACCAACGTGCAAATGCGGAATAAGCTTATCAAATAGCAGCAGGAACAGCGCGCCGCACAAAAACCCCAAAACCAGGTGTGATGACACGTTATACTCCATGTTTGTGGCATGTTTGTAGGCTGGTAGCAGCAAACTCCAAAAAGCAGCCGCAATCATAACCCCGGCGGCAAAGCCCATCATGCCATCCATGAATTTACGATTGATGGTTTTAAAGAAAAAAACCGTTGCCGCTCCCAGCGCCGTAACAAACCAAGTGAACAGCGTAGCAATAAGTGCCTGTGTAACGGGTTCCAAATTTTCAACCCAATGTAGTATTTCGATCATTTAAGCGGCAAAAGTACCGTTTTTAGACTAGTGAAAAAATATTTTAACGTACGACTTGAATTCTAATAGGGCTAAGCCTTTCAAGGAGTGAATTTGTACCCCACACCGCGAATGGAGTGAAAGTGTTTCGGGTTTTTGGGCTCGGGCTCAAAGTATTTCCTAAAGGCCAGAATGAAGTTATCAATCGTTCGGGTGCTGGGGTAAACATCGTAGCCCCAAACCGTTTCTAAAATGGTATTCCTTGAAACGGGTTCTCCGGCCCGGGAGGTGAGCAGCTTCAGTAATTTTGCCTCGCGAGCGGTAATGTTTTTGGTTTCTCCTTTAAAAGTAGTGATTTCAAATGTGCGAAAGTTGATTCGGTTCTGACCAAAATGAATCACATGCTCTCCCCTACCCAATTCGTTTTGAGTCGTTTTACGGTTCAAGAGTTTTTCAACTCTCAATAAGAACTCTTCCAAGTTAAAGGGCTTGGTGAGGTAATCATCAGCTCCTATTTTGAGTCCGTGTACGCGGTCACTCGTACTGTTTTTGGCCGTGAGAAACATGATAGGAACATCGCTGTTCTCCACCCTAATAATTTCGCATACGCGGTAGCCGTCAAGCTTGGGCATCATAACATCCAGTACCACCAAATCAAAACGCTCATTTTCAAAAAGTTTAACCGCTTTTTCACCATCTGTAGCGGTTTCCACCTTGTAGCCCTCCAGCTCGAGATTAATTTTTAATCCCTCAAGTATATGCTCTTCATCTTCAGCTATTAAAATTCGCACACTCATAAGCGATAAACACCCGAGGGGAGGTTAAGTTCCAAAATCGACCTCTGGCGCGCGATCGGCACCGGGATCAGACTCATAATAAGGCTTTTTGTCAAAATTAAATAATCCGGCCATAATGTTTCGAGGAAAGGTTTGAATCGAAGTATTGTACTCTCTCACCTCCTCGTTGTACTTTTTACGCGCAACAGAGATGCGGTTTTCTGTACCTTCCAACTGCGCCTGCAGCTGCCTAAAGTTTTCAGTCGCCCTAAGTTCGGGATAACGCTCTACCGTAACCAAAAGTCGCGAAAGTGCACCCGACATTTGCGTTTGCGCTTGTTGAAATTTCTGTAGATTTTCCGGAGTGAGATTATCTGCGCTTACATTAATCGAGGTAGCTTTTGCGCGCGCTTCAATAACTTCAGTAAGGGTACCACGCTCAAAATCCGCAGCGCCCTTGACGGTATTTACCAAGTTACCTATCAGGTCATTACGACGCTGATACTGCGTTTCTACTTGAGACCATTTTTCATCAACCGCCTCGCGTTTTTGCACCATTGTATTGTAACCGCAGGAACTCAACGACATAGTCACCAGAGCTAACGCGAAATAAGTGAGGAGTTTATTCATCATCGTTTTATATTTTTGGTCAGAGCCGAATGCCGGCTCTGCTCATTCACTATGTGGGAACAAATGTAGAACTAAAAAGAGAATGGCACCGCAATATAATAAAATACTGCGGTGCTTTAGAGTTATTTAATCAATTGGGCGCTTCGTTTTACAAAGGCCGTTAAGTCTTTACCTTTCAACATGTTT
>PXEK01000337.1 GCA_003564735.1 Cryomorphaceae bacterium | reverse complement strand
TATGGTGCATCAAAAAAATAATGATACCGAATTCGACTTTGACCGTCAAGGAATTGAGATGTATGTTGACGGCGATTGGGTAAGAGCGCGCGGCACCACACTCGGCGCTGATAACGGCTTAGGTGTTTCCATGGCTATGGAGATTTTAGCCTCTAAAGATATTGTTCATCCCGCTATTGAAGCGCTGTTTACTATTGATGAAGAAACGGGAATGACAGGTGCTAAAGAGTTGGATCAAAATATTTTATCGGGTGATATTTTAATCAATATCGACACTGAAGACGATGATGAAATTACGATTGGTTGTGCCGGCGGTGTAGATACTACCGTTACGGGAGTGTACGGCGAGCAGCAACCTGCCGCCGGGGGTATGGGTGTGACGGTAACATTGAACGGACTCCAAGGAGGGCACAGCGGTATGGATATAAATAAAGGGCTTGGCAACGCCAATAAGTTAATGAATCGCTTTTTACTTCAAGCGGTGGAGGAGCACGATTTTCAAATTCATGAAATCAACGGTGGCGGTTTGCGCAATGCTATTCCGCGCGAGTCCGTGATTACGGGTGTAGTGGCTGACCGGGATGCCTTTCAAAATTTTGTTTCAAGTTTTGAGAAGGTATTGCGCGAGGAGTATAAAAGTGTTGAGCCGGGCTTGAAGTTGAGCGCCGTTCCCTGCGAACTGCCCAATACGGTAATGGTTAAAAGTGATGCGCTCAAGTTTTTGAAATCGGTTTATGCATGTCCTAACGGAGTTTACCGTATGAATCCCGATATGCCCGATTTAGTGGAAACATCAACGAACTTGGCGCGAGTTGAGCTTGGCGGTGGAAAGCTAACTACTCTTTCGCTACAGCGTAGTTCGGTAGAGAGTCAAAAAGCCGATGTTGCCGCTGCGGTGCGTTGCGCTTTTGAACAGGCCGGCTATGAAGTAGAACATTCGGGAGATTACCCCGGTTGGCAACCTGATGTTGAGTCTGAAATAAAGGATATCATGTCCGGTTTGTATGAGGAGATGTTCAATGAAAAGCCCAAAGTGATGGCTTGTCACGCCGGTTTGGAGTGCGGTATTATTGGTACGCGTTATCCCGGTTTGGAGATGATATCTTTTGGGCCCACCATTAAAGGAGCGCATTCACCAGATGAGCGCGCGAGTATTTCATCGCTTAAAAAGAGTAGAAGTTTACTGTTGGAAACGCTGAAGAGAATTCCCAAGAAGTAAGCAATTCACCATTTATCAAATGCCGATTCCCCGAGTGTTATACACCCGGAGAATCGGTTTTTTTGCTTGGGGCAAGGGAATTGGTTATCAAAAGTTTGCTACCGCACGAAAATTTCTCCTGATTTTACTCTGCAATGACCAAGAAGTAATTCTTTTTACCGCGCTGCAGTAACAGGTATTTGTTATTTATGAGTTGTGATTCAGCTACCTTTGCCGTTTCGCTTTCTACTTTTGTTTTGTTCAACTGAAGCGATTTTTCTTTTAAAGCTCTTCTCACTTCACCGTTTGATTTCAAGAATCCGGTTTGTCCTGAAAAAAGTTGAACCAAGTCCATACCGATAACGAATTGTTTGTCTATTTTTTTTTGTGGTACTCCTTCAAAAACAGATAGAAAGTCAGCTTCGCTCAATGAGCGTAAAGCCTCCTCGGTACCTTTGCCAAACAGTATGCGACCTGCCGCTTTTGCAGCTTCTAGTTCTTCTTTACCGTGAACGGTTGTGGTTACCTCATCGGCGAGTGTGTTTTGTAAAATTCTGCGGCCCGGATCTTTCTTGTGTTCCTCAATCAACTTTTCAATTTCCTCTTTGGAGAGAAGGGTGAAAATTTTGATGTATTTTTCGGCATCGTCATCAGCGGTATTGATCCAAAACTGGTGGAATTGGTAAGGGGATGTTCGATTTTTATCGAGCCAAATATTGCCGCTTTCCGTTTTACCGAATTTTCCGCCGTCGGCTTTGGTAATCAAAGGGCAGGTGAGTGCATAAGCTTTACCTCCCGAAATACGTCTAATCAACTCTGTTCCCGTGGTGATATTTCCCCATTGGTCTGAACCGCCCATTTGAAGCTTGCAGTCCATTTCGTTATACAAGTGCAAGAAATCATACCCCTGCACCAATTGGTAGGTAAACTCCGTAAAGCTCATACCTTCAGCCGATTCTTGACCGATGCGTTTTTTTACGGAGTCTTTTGACATCATGTAGTTTACCGTAATGTGTTTCCCCACATCGCGAATGAAGTCTAAAAAGCTGAATTTGCTCATCCAATCGTAGTTGTTTACTACTTTGGCCGTATTGGGTTCGGTGGCGTCAAAATCCAAAAACTTTGACAGCTGTTTTTTTATCGCCTCTTGGTTGTGGCGCAACTCTTCTTCAGATAATAAATTACGTTCCTTCGATTTCCCCGAAGGGTCACCAATCATTCCCGTAGCGCCTCCTACCAAAGCAATAGGCGTGTGGCCGTGACGTTGCAAATGCACCAACATCATTACGGAAACCAAATGGCCTATATGGAGGGAATCTGCAGTGGGGTCGATGCCCACGTAACCGGCCGTAGAAGACTCACTGAGTTGTTCTTCAGTTCCCGGCATCATGTCATGTACCATGCCGCGCCATTGTAATTCTTGAACGAAATTATCAGCCATAAATCTTGGAATTTTTGAGAAGTGCAAAAGTAAGTTATATCGAAAGGGGGAGAAGGGGTTTATTCAGGCTTTTCCTTTAGCGCCTTATTTTTATGATATTCGTCTTGTTCTATGGCGTGCATGATATCTGCCATAATTTCGTCAGACGATTGATTATCATAATCTAGATTGAGGGGCGCTTTGAATTTGAGTGATATTTGAGTACCCGTTTTTTTGAGGAATAGACCTTTTTTGTCAAAAGCACGTCGCATACCGTCAATAACGACGGGAACTACAATAGGTTGAAGTTGTTTGATCAGAACCGCCGTACCTCTGCGACCTTTTGCATACGGAGCCGTAGTGCCTTGGGGAAATGTGATTACCCAGCCGTCTTGCAAGGCCGTTTTGATAAGATGCACATCACTGTGATCCACTTCGCGCCTAATACTTTTCCCTTTTTCGCGCCATGTGCGTTTGATGAGGATGCCGCCCGCACGTATGAACATACGTGGTAAAATACCTGATTTCATTGTTTCGCGCGCCGCTATAAAATATATGCGCATGCGCGGATTGAAAAGATTAAAAACACTGCCCAACTTGTCTTTTACCCCGTTTTTCACATTAAATATAGTAAGAAGCATGAGCGTAACATCTGCGAAATATGTTTGATGGTTAGATACAAAAAGCACGTTACGTTCAGGCAGTTTCATGACATATTCAGTACCGGTAATATTGGTTTTATACAAATTCTTAAATCTGTACAATGCGAATGTGCCCAAAAAAAAGAATAGTAATCTTTTGATTATAAACCAATTGCCAAGCGCGTCTTTTTTAAAGAGTATTTTCACTGTTTCGTTTTTCGCAGTGGCGCAAATTTAGTTGTATTTCTTTACAATCTGCATGTTTGCATACATTCCTTGGGATATGTATTAAACCACAGCCTTTATTTGTTGCCCTATCGCCTTGAAGTTAAACTATTCAACATTTGACATATCTCAAATTACCATTGTACATATCTTTGTATTATGATTTTAAAAATACGGTTTTCTGCAGCTGTACTCTCATTAAGCATGTTGAGTTTTTTTGGTTGCGCGGGTGACGTGGGATCTGATCAAAATCAGCAAATGGATAAGGAGGGGCACAAACCTGCCGTAGTGGAAAAGGCGGTCTTTCCCCCGGAACAAGTTCAACGATTCAATGCTTTTTTTACAAGGCTTCCCGATAATAAACCCTTAAACGGGAATGTACTTATTTACCATGAGGGAAAGACATTTGAGAATTCTTATGGTTTTGCTAATATTACTGAGCGAGACACGCTTAAGGGAGATGAGGTTTTTCAATTGGCTTCGGTTTCGAAGCCTATCACGGCAACTTTGATTATGTTGTTGCAAGAGAAAGGTTTGTTGAATATCAAAGATACTGTAAATTATTATTTTCCCGATTTCCCTTATGAAGATATAACGCTGGAAATGCTGCTATCTCACCGCAGCGGCTTACCCAATTATATGTACCTCACCGATGCCATTTGGGAAGATAAAGATTTAGCTATGTGTAATGAGAACATTCTGGATTCATTGATTACAAAAGCACCCGATCCTTACTACCCTCCCAATTCACGTTTTAATTACTGCAATACCAATTATTTTTTACTGGCAGCCATAGTGGAAAAAGTGACTGACATGAAGTTTGAATCTGCCGCTGAAAAATATATATTCAAACCTTTGGATATGATGAATACGTTTGTTTACAGCGATATGGATTATGTTTCCATACCCAATGTCGCGCCGGGTCATAATGCTTTTGGACGCGCCAAAGCCGACTTCTATTTGAACGGAGTTACGGGAGATAAAGGGGTATTCAGTACTACCGAAGATTTACTGCGTTTTGATTTGGCGTTAAAAAGTGAAGCTTTGATTTCGAGGGAGAGCATCGAAGATATGTATAAAACGCGATCTAAATTTGACAGTAAAGGACTTTCCTACGGTTTAGGCTGGAGAATTAATAAAAACTACGATGTGGATGTGATTTATCACAACGGCTGGTGGCGCGGGTATCGCACTTATTTTTTGCGTGTTCCCGAAAAAGATCTAGCCGTAATTATATTGACAAATACCACTCGCGGGAGTTTTTTGAAATCTGAAGATTTAATGAGGTTGGTAAAACCTTTAATCAGTACTGTAAGAAAACCCACAGGTTCCGCGGGAGAGTATTTAGAATAGAAAATGAATTATTTTGTAAATTACTGTATATTGCTATGAAATTAAAAACTCCTACCCTTCCCTATTCGATTACACCGGGAAAGATGATTTGCTTGGCGTTGTTTTTTCTTCTCTTCTCTTGTGGAAATAACGGGTTTACAGATTACATTCATGACCACGAAGGAATCTTGAGTCGCGACCAAGTAGAAAACCTGGATGAAGAGCTGGCCGAGCATCATAGAAAAACCGGAAATGAATTGGTATTCGTGACCACAACCGATTTTGAAAAATCAGAAAATATCGAGGATTTTGCGAAAATGTACGGCGATAGAATAGGAGTGGGGGGCAGCGAAAAGAAGGGCGTGGTGTTCGTGGTTAGTGAAAGCCGAAATGAGATGTTTATACTTACAGGTAAAGGAGTGGTTCATTCACTTAATGACGATAAAGTGCGGGAGATCATACACCTAAACATAATGCCGCACTTCAAACAAGGCGAGTATTACAACGGTATTCGATACGGAATTTTAAGAATTATACGTGTTTTGGAAAACAGGGAGACAGAGTTTATCTAGCGATTTCTGATAAGACGGGTTGTTTTCAATTTATTACTTGTAGAAACTTGTAGGAAGATTAGTTGTTGAAAAAAAGCCGCAGTTCAACGGACTGCGGCTTTTAGAATTAATTTTTAAAGTTGCTGTTACCTCAACACAACTTTATTCGCTTTCAAAACATTGTTTCCTTGTGATAAACGAACAATGTACATTCCCGCATTCAACATATTCACATTTACGCGCTCAATGCTTTGGCTGCTCAACTGAATATTTCTGTTGAATACCATTTTACCGCTTAGGTCGAAAATGGCAACGTGCGTTAAACCTTCAGCTTCACCGCTTTCGATTACCACCTCGTTTTGACCGGCGTAAAGCTTCATGCTTTTGGCAATGTGCTCAGCAATTGAATTGGGATCTTCGTCCTCTTCTTCTTCAATTTCAAAGGTTTGACAAGCGCGACCGGTATTTTCATCGGTGTTTGGGTCGTAAGGGTTGTACAAAGGCCAAACACAAATCTCAAAGGTACCTTCTTCGGGTAAAGTGTAGGTTTGTTGCAAAAACGAATTTACAGAACTACCAATGGGAACGGGATTGTTTCGGGATGCTTGTATTAGCGTGCCTTGTGAAACTCCATCGATTTCCCAACCAAATGTGATGCTGTCATTGGGTAATAATTCATCATTCAAGTTATTTGTAAAATTGAACCATAATGTAACTTGGGCTTCACTCTCTAATTCATTGGGGGTGAGTTGTTGAGCCGCGTCTTGAACACCCGCTTCTGTCATAAAAACGGTGTTTACATCAATTTGTGCCGTAACACCAAAAGCAAAAGCTATAAAGCTTAAAGATAGTACTAGTTTTTTCATATTATAAAATTTATATGTGTTAATTAGATTGCGAAAATACGAATAATATTACAAGTAAAACTCCGCGGTTCATATTTTCATCGAGGTAGTACTATTTGAAATACTTTTTAACCTCGTAAGGTGCTTCAACATTAAGTCGTGTATACAGAGTTAAAAAGTACGTAATCCGTTGTTAGGTCAGAACCCCAGCCCGTTGCCGATTCTTCTCCTTCATTTAAGTCCATAATGACTTTGAGGTTACTTTCTCGAAGGAGTTTTTTCATAAAGTTTTTATCGTATTTCTGTGGGGTTCCTGCCTTAAGGACTTGAATTTGTTTTTCTGATGACCCCATGGATAAATCCACTTTAGTGTAGTCGAACGGTTGTCCCGAATTTCCGGCGGCGGCCACAACTCGTCCCCAGTTGGGGTCTCTACCGAACATGGCTGTTTTTACCAAGTCAGAATCGGAAATACTTCGGATGAATGTACGGGCACGTTCTTCAGAGTTACTGTTCACCACCGCGTACTCAACAAATTTACTCGCACCTTCCCCGTCTGAAACAATTAATTTCGCTAAGTGAATCATCATTTCTTCAAGCTTTTCCTTGAAAAGTTTGTACTCTGCGCTCTTTTTTGATGTGATCTCTTCATTATTTGCTTTTCCGTTGCACAACACTGCAGCCATATCATTGGTTGAAGTGTCACCGTCAACGGTAATCATATTAAATGATTTTTTGTTACACTCATTTAGCGCCTCTTGAAGTAATGAAGGCTTTATGGAAACATCACAAACGATAAAGGAGAGCATAGTGGCCATATTAGGGTGAATCATTCCCGATCCTTTGGCTATGCCGGCCATACAGACTTGCTTTCCGCCGATTTCAAAATTGATAAATCCCTCTTTTGCAAAAGTATCGGTCGTGAGAATGGCGTTAGCACACAATGTTCCCGCGCTGGTGCGATTACTTAATTTGGGTACAATGTTTTTTATTCCTTCAACAATATCATCAGTGGGGAAAGGCTCTCCAATTAAACCGGTTGATGCGACAATCACATCACTTTCCGTAATGCCCAACTCCTCGGCTGTTGTTTTCACCATCGCTCTTGCGCCCTCCATTCCTTGTTCACCGGTACAAGCGTTGGCGTTACCCGCATTACAGACAATGGCTTGAGCTTTTCCCCTCTTTACGTGTTCTCTCGAGATTTTTACGGGTTCGGCAACTACTTTATTCTGCGTGAATACGGCAGCGGCACTCGCCGGAACTTCACTGTAAATTAACGCTAAATCTCGACGCATTGACTTTACTCCCGAGTGAGCTCCCCAGCACGTGAATCCCTTTACGCTGGCAATGTTGTTAACTATTGATGTCATATTTTATCTTTATCGTTTTTATGGTTGAAGAGGAACAATGTTCAATCCCTTTGTTTCTTTAAAGTCGAATTTAATGTTCATGTTGTGTACTGCCTGTCCTGCGGCGCCTTTGACTAGGTTGTCTATGGCGCTTACAACGATTATATTACCCGTTCGCACATCGTGCGTCGCATAAATATCCACATAATTTGTACCTCTAACTTGTTTTATTTCCGGGGCGCTGTTCCGTAATCTGACAAAGGGCTGATTGTTGTAAAACTCGCGGTACAGTTCTATAACTTCTTTTTCGGTTATGCTGCCTGTGGGCTTTAGATAGGCCGTAGTCAAAATCCCACGGTCTACGGGCAATAGGTGAGGTGTGAATTGAACAATCGCTTTTTGCCCCGTCAATCTTTCCATATTAAGTTCCATCTCAACGGTATGCCTGTGTTTTTTTATACCGTAAGCTTTGAAATTATCATTTACGTTACTGAACATATTAACGGCTGAGGCTTTAATTCCCGCACCTGTAACACCTGTTTTCGCGTCCACAATGATATTTTGAGCATCCACCTTATTATGCTGAATGAGCGGCGCTAAAGCTAAAGAAGCTCCGGTAGGGAAACATCCCGGGTTCGCGATGAGCGGAGAATCTTTCAATTTGGAAGCAAACAACTCCGGCAAGCCGTAAGCCGCATCTTTAAAAGGAGTGGTGAATGTATGTTCTTTACCGTACCAGTCGGTATATGTTTTTGACGAATCTAAACGGTAATCACCTGAGAAATCGATGATGGGTTTTGTACCGTAAAACTTCTCGGCGAACTTCATAGAAACACCGTGAGGCAGTGCGAAGAAGAGGACATCTATATTGTTGGTATTCAAGTCGTCGCTTTTGATTAGTGGTAAATCACATATCCCCTCAAACGCCGAATGCACTTGCGAAAATTTTTCCCCCGCTCTACTTTCAGAGGTTATTGCGGTTATTTGTGCAAGGGGGTGGTGGTGGAGTAGTCTCACCAATTCTGACCCTGTGTAGCCTGTGGCTCCAATGACTCCTACATTTATTTTTGCAGACATATTAAACAGTTTCTTTGTGTGATTTCTCGAGAATTTCCAAAAGCAAATCAACTTCCTTTGTGCTTATAATCAAAGGGGGAACGAATCGAACTACATTTCCGGCTGTGGCGTTGGCTATCACTTTATTGTGAAGCATTTGTAAAACCAAATCTTTCGTTTCAAAGTCGAATTCCATACCCACCATCAAACCTTTACCTCTCACTTCCTTGGTTCCCGATAAATTTAAGCGGCGTAATTCAGTCATGAGGTAATCACCTGTTTTTTTCACTTGATTTAAAATGTCTTCTTCTTTTATAATTTGATATGTTTTCAAACCAACAGCACAGGCCAATGGATTACCGCCAAACGTTGTACCGTGATCTCCAAAATCAATGGCTTTGGCAATCTTTTCGTTGCACAATACTGCACCAACCGGAAACCCGCTCCCTAATCCTTTGGCAAAGGTCATAATATCGGGTTGAATTCCAAAATGATTTTTAGCATACATTTTACCCGTTCGACCAATGCCGCATTGTATTTCGTCAAATATGAGAGCTATGGAACGTTGGTCGCAAAGGTTGCGCAGTTCCTGCAAAAATTCCTGTGAAGCGGGGTTAATGCCCCCCTCACCTTGTATGGGCTCGACAATAATTCCGGCGGTTTGGTCTGATACGACTTTTATTATTGATTCAATATCATTTAATTCGGCTTGTACGAATCCACCGGGAATAGGGCCAAAACCTTTTTGCATTTCTTTTTTTCCCGTGGCTATGGTAGCCAGCGTTCTGCCGTGAAACGACTTTTTCACAGAGATAATTTCGCCACCTTTATTTTTTGATTTTGCCCACTTTCTCGCGAGCTTTATGGCGCCTTCTACGCTTTCGGCACCACTATTTGTAAAAAATGCACTGTGCATTTTGCTTGTTGTGGTCATTTTTTCGGCAAGCTGTGCCTGTTGTGGGGTGGAAAAAAAATTAGATACGTGCATTAATTTCCCCGCTTGGTGTTGAATGGTTTCAACAATACCGGGGTGGCAATGCCCCAAATTGTTTACGGCAATGCCGGCCAGTGCATCTAAGTATTCGTTTCCGTCGGCATCCCAAACTTTACATCCCCGGCCTTTTTCAATAGCAATGGGGAAGCGTTTGAAAACAGGTAGGTAGTGCTGCTGGTCTTTTTCTGTTATGAGTTGATTGTTGTTCATTTTTACTTTTCTATTACGGTTCCAAAATTTATGTTTTCTATTATTTTATTGATTTCGTTAGGCTTAGTGCCGTTTATGATTCGTGCCGTTTTAGCTCCTGTAGATAGGGCTGTGGTGCAGGCTTCAATTTTCGGAATCATTCCACCTTTTATAATCCCTTCGGTTTTTAATTCTTGAATTCGGTTGCCGTCAACACGACTTAATAATGACTCGGGTTTAGAAATATCGGTCATTAACCCGTCTACGTCTGTCATTACCACAAACTGTTGAGCCTTGAGAGCTCCGGCGATGTGTCCGGCAAACATATCGGCATTTATATTATAATCCATTCCATCAGCATCAGACGCCAAACAAGTAAGTACCGGAATAATGTCATTATCTAGCAATAAGTGAAGGAGTTCGGGATTTACTTTCTTCACGTCTCCCACGCGGCCCAAATCCTTTTTTTCACCCCCTGAGTTATGGTACCGTTTCTCGGCCAGAACAATTTTCCCGTCTTTCCCGGATAGTCCTACAGCAGTATTTCCATACTTGTTGAAAAGCCGCACTAAATCGCCGTTCACTTCGCCTTTTAGCGCCATTTCAACGTATTTGAGTGCTTCGGGAGTGGTGACTCGGTGTCCTTCATAAAATTCCGATTTCACCTTCGAAGTACTTAAAAGCCTCTTAATGAAAGGGCCACCGCCGTGTACAACAACAATTTTTAAACCTTGAGCCTTGAGCCTACCCAAGTTTTGGACAATTTCTGTTTTTAATTGTTCATTCAACATGGCATTCCCGCCATATTTAAAAACAGCTATCGGTTTTTCATTCATTTTTATCTTTTGGTTAAAGGTTTTTTTCGAATTAAGTAAACTGAAACGGATAAAACAAACCTTGTGCCGCTATAAAATATCTTGTATATTTGTGTTATTGTAAACGGTTCGGAGGTTTTCTACCGTACTTTTCGTTTTCGGGAGTGAATTTTGCAAACGGTAGGGGCGGTTCTGACCAAAATGAAAACAGAAGTGATTTTTTAGTGTTTCATTACAAATAATAAGCAGTAACACTATGATTTTAAAAAAAATTGCCGGGTATTTAAACCCTCTCACTTTGTTCGAGAAAAATGAGAATCAAAGCTTTAACTTAAAAATGATGCACGGGATAAATCGCATTTCCCTATTTATGTTTTTAATTTGCGTGATTATCATGCTTGTAAAGTTTGTATTTTAATGGAAGTCTCCAAGTTTAAAACGTTGAGTAAAAAAGCGAAGTACGATCAGGTAGGTGAATACGGGAATCACATTGCAAAACGCTTTTATCAATCTTATGAAATTCACTTGTACAAGGTGCATGAGTTTTTGGTCGAGGTTTGGTGGAAAGCGGGCCTCAATCAAATATACTGGATTGAGGCTGTTGATAACCAAAGGTTTGAGCTTTATATGAAACACGTGAAATTAAATTTAGACGATTAATGCGAACCGTATTTCTTCTCATATTAGGGATTTTATTTTTTTGGTCAGAACCGTATTTTGCCCAAAATGAAAATGATGAAGAAGAATTGACGGCCGAAAACCACATTGCAAGGCTAAAAAACGGTAAATTGTTGGTAAGACTAAAAACCATGCAGAATACCGTATTAATGTTGGAGGCTCGCGGTTTGCAAGAGGATGCAGATGGAATTTGGGAAAATCAAATTAAGGAAAACAGGGCAATCGCCAAAGCTTTTGAGCTTTTCTTTGATTTTTGCCCTGTTTATTTTTTTTACGATGAAAACTCAGAGGCTGTTAAGTCCGGGGATTACGAAGATTATATTTTAAATTACGATTTAGACACGATTGTTGCCGAGTTACTTCCCGCGTTCAATTATGTTTATTTTGCCGATTTTGGCGAGGTTCACTTTAAGCACTTCAACCAACACATGCAAGGAGCGGTTATTCTCGACCAATTTATGATGATGCTGCCGGGTAAGTTTCCTTCTATTGTGAGAAAAAGGGCAGGGGTTTCCATTATCAAAAGAACGAATGCCGACTTGGTTCAGGAAATGAATGAAAAGCTGCATAAATTCTACTCGAGGCATGCAGATTAGATTTGCGCTTGAGCGGTGTTAAGCATGGTTTACGTGAGAGAATAATTCTACGAATCTCCTTGAAAACACGGCTCACATTACACGTTGAGTCTGTACTTTCGCGTTCCATTATTATGATTGACAAAAATTTATTCGCAACCCACAACTACCAATCCCTCAAAACCCGAGAGGAAGAATCTATTCGACTTTTAAAATCTAAAAAAAGGTGGGTTTTTGCGGGCAGGCTCCTTTTGTTTATCGGCATCATAGCTGTTTTTTACTTTTTGGGCCGGTCATGGGCGAGTGGATTTTCGGCAGTTGTATTGTCTGCTTTGTTCCTTAGGCTGGTAGCCATAGATAGCAAACTCAAAAATACTCTGGATTATCGAAGGCAAAAGCTTCACTTTTTCAAGTTGCAGCAAGAAAACGTGGCAGAAACGATTCGGATTAACGCCACCACCGAAACGAATGAATACCGGGACCATGACTTTTGTACCGATTTGGGCATCACCGGCGGAAACAGTGTTTTCGACTATTTGAACAGGTGTGGATTAAAAGCGGGTGAAGAGGAGTTAAAAGAAATATTGACGCACATCGAAACACAACCCGAGGAAATCGAGAAAAGGCAAACTCAAGTGAATTTCCTTAGAGACCGCAGTCAATTTCAAGCGCGATATTATGCCACGGGCAAACAGGTGGGTGTGGAGCAGGATGTAATAGCGAACTTCAAGGCTTTTGTAAGTAAAAAGTATGAGACAGTTCGTTGGCCGCTTATTTTGTTCGTTTTGTTTTCGGTACTTTCCACAACCGTGATTGTTTTGGCATTTTTAGGAGCGGTTCCCGGCGTTTTTGTTCTTTATCAGTTTATTTTGGGCTGGGTAGTTGCCGGGGGGTTGTCAAAAAAGACTTCACCCGTGGTAAATGAAATAGAATCTTTTGCTGATGCACTCTCCCCATTGTACAAACTTTTGAAAATCGCAAGCGAGGAAAAACTACCTCAAGGCTATGTGAATACCGATTGCCTTTCTCGGTTATCTTCTTTTAAAGGACTTCTTTCGTTAGGTAATTTGGCGGCGCAGCGCTCTAATCTGTTTGTAAATGCCGTTTTAAAAGGCTTTTTCATTTGGGATTTGTTTTTGTACCACAAGGCGATAAGCGCCGGACAAAAAGATGCCGATACGGTGGTTTTGCAACTCGAAGCGCTGGTAAAGTTAGATGCAATAAACAGTTTAGCGGCTTTTGCCGGTAAGTTTGAGAATGTTCCTTTCCCCGAGTTTTCTGAAAACGACTTTGAGGTGAAACACTTAATTCACCCTTTTGTACTGGATGACAACCCCGTTCCCAACTCATTTTCTCTCAAGGGAAAAGAAAAGTTGTCTATTGTAACCGGAGCTAATATGGCGGGTAAGAGCACATTTTTACGGGCCTTGGGTGTGAATATGGTTTTGGCCTCGGCGGGTACGGTAATTTTGGGTGAATCGATGACCTTCAAACCTCGACGATTATTTACGAGCATGCGAAGCGGCGATGATTTATTCAACAGCAAGTCGCTGTTCTTTGCCGAGTTGGAGCGCTTGCAAAAAATCATGCAAAAAGCTGAAGCAGGGGAGGAGTACTTTATTCTGCTCGATGAAATTTTGAAAGGCACCAACTCAGTCGATAAAGCCGAAGGGAGCCGCGGCTTTATTAAAAAGTTGCTTAAGTACGAGGTTTTCGGGTTAATAGCCACTCACGATTTAAGTTTGTGCTCCTTGGCTAAAGAGTATCCCCAACTTCTTAAAAACAATAGTTTTGAGGTGGAAATTGACGGTGTGGATTTAAAGTTCGATTACACGCTGCGTGACGGTATTTGCCAAAATATGAACGCCTCGGTGCTGCTCAGGCGAATGGGTTTGACAGACGAGCAATAAACCGCAACTAACTTTTTTTGCTCTCTCGCATGTATACGGTGCGATGTGGGAAAGGTATTTCGATTCCCTCAGCATCGAAGCGTTTCTTGACGCTGTAGTACAAATCACATTTTAAGAAGAAAGCTAATTTCGACTCAGAAGCCCACAAACTCGCCCGCAGCACTACCGAAGATTCGTCCCAACGTAAAACTCGAATAATTACTTTCGGAACCCCGTTTTCGATATCTTCTTCAGAGCGCACGTCAATTAAGTCGGGGTGATTTTCTGCCTCTTCCCTTATAATGGCAATGGCCTTATCCATATCTGAACCGTAACTGATGCCAAACTCGGCCAATTCGCAAGTTTTGGTTTCCAATATGGTGCTGTTGATAATGGTTTGCGAACTGATTAAACTGTTGGGGATAATGACACGCCTGTTTTCAAAGTTACGAATAACAGTATGCCTTAGTGTAATATCTTCAACGGTTCCCGCAGTGTTTTGATCCAGACGGATTAAGTCGCCCACCCGAAAGGGCTTAAAAATCACGATAAATATACCGCTGATGATGTTTGAAAAGGCCTGCTGTGAAGCAAAACCCAGTATAGCGGCAAAAATACCCGCACTCGCGAAGAGTGTCAAACTCAAATTTCGCAAAGCCGGCACAGTGTAAATAATGATGCCAACCGTGGTAATAAAAATGATGAAGCTCACCGCATTCTTTAAAAAGGCGTAGTGCGTTATATCGGTATTCATTTTTTCAGAGGCCAAGTGAAAAAACTTGGACATTCCCAAGCGCAATACTTTATTGACAATAATGGAGCCGGCTATGAATAAGAGAACCAAAAGCCACAGGTAGTCATCAGTAAAGTGATCAAAAAGTTGATTCATCTATGGAATATTAATCTTCTACGGTTTCTATAAGTATATCAAGTATTTCGCACGCCGCTGCCGATAGTTTGGTGCCCGGACCAAAAATACCCACAACTCCCGCATTGTATAAAAAGTCGTAATCGGGTTTGGGAATGACGCCGCCGGCTACCACCATAATGTCTTCTCTATTTTGTTTTTTGAGCTCTTCCATTACTTTTGGCACTAAAGTTTTATGTCCGGCGGCCAAGCTTGAAATGCCTAAAATGTGCACGTCATTTTCAATGGCTTGTTTTACGGCTTCGGCGGGAGTTTGAAATAACGGGCCCACGTCAACGTCAAAGCCGATATCGGCAAATCCGGTTGCGATTACTTTCGCGCCTCTGTCGTGACCGTCTTGTCCCATCTTGGCGACCATAATTCGAGGGCGTCGACCATCTTTTTTTGCAAATTCGTCGGCCAATTTACGTGCCTTATTGAAACTGTCGTCTTGTTTCGCTTCTGCTGAATACACTCCTGATATAGATTTTATTTTTGCTTCATATCTTCCAAATACTTTTTCTAAAGCGAAGGAAATTTCTCCCAGCGATGCTCTTACGCGGGCTGCTTCAACAGCTAACGAAAGTAAATTCCCCTTTCCCGTAGAGGCGGCACTTTCCAAGTTTTGCAGCGCGGTTTGCACATCTTGTTCGTTGCGGTTTTCTCTCAAGGCTTTGAGTCGTTCAATTTGCGAACGTCTCACCTCGGTATTATCCACTTCCCGAATTTCGAACTGTTCTTCATCTTCGGTTTGATAGCGGTTTACACCCACAATGATTTCTCTTTCAGAGTCTATTCGCGCTTGCTTGCCCGCCGCGGCTTCTTCAATACGCATTTTAGGAACGCCGCTCTCGATGGCTTTGGTCATTCCGCCAAGTTGTTCTACTTCTTGAATGTGCTTCCATGCTTTGTTAACGAGCTCATCTGTCAACTTCTCCACGTAGTACGATCCACCCCACGGGTCAACGGCTGCGGTGATATCGGTTTCGTTTTGCAGAATTAACTGTGTATTTCTCGCAATTCTCGCACTGAACTCCGTAGGCAGTGCTATAGCTTCATCAAAGGAGTTGGTGTGCAGGGATTGCGTTCCTCCAAATGCGGCGCTCATGGCTTCAACGGTGGTTCGAGCCACATTGTTAAACGCGTCTTGCTCTGTTAAACTGTAACCCGAGGTTTGGCAGTGCGTGCGAAGCGACATACTCTTCGGGTTTTCGGGGTTAAACTGTTTTATGAGTTTACTCCATAGGAGTCGGCCCGCGCGCATTTTGGCAATTTCCATGAAGTGATTCATTCCTATACCCCAAAAGAACGATAAACGCGGCGCAAATTCATCCACTTTCAGCCCGGCTTCCATACCTGTTTTGATATATTGGAATCCGTCAGCCAAAGTATAAGCTAACTCCACATCGGCTGTAGCTCCCGCCTCATGCATGTGGTAACCCGATATGCTGATTGAGTTGAATTTAGGCATGTTTTTAGAGGTGTATCTAAAAATATCGGCAATGATTTTCATGCTGGGCGCCGGCGGATAGATGTACGTATTGCGCACCATGAATTCTTTCAAAATATCATTTTGGATGGTGCCCGAGAGTTTTTCGGTGGAAACTCCCTGTTCCTCGGCGGCCACAATGTAAAACGCCAAAACGGGCAATACGGCGCCGTTCATGGTCATACTTACCGACATTTTATCCAAGGGTATTTGGTCGAACAACAACTTCATGTCTTCAACCGAATCGATGGCCACGCCCGCTTTTCCCACGTCTCCCTCTACACGTTCGTGGTCGCTATCGTAACCGCGGTGGGTGGCCAAGTCGAATGCAACGCTTAATCCT
>PXEK01000241.1 GCA_003564735.1 Cryomorphaceae bacterium | reverse complement strand
TCCCGCCACGGCA
The DNA here is from genome assembly GCA_003564735.1 of Cryomorphaceae bacterium. Lineage (GTDB taxonomy): Bacteria > Bacteroidota > Bacteroidia > Flavobacteriales_G > Salibacteraceae > Salibacter. The sequence goes on along the minus strand of PXEK01000241.1, from coordinate 16,505 downwards.
CCGCGATTTAAAAAGTCTCTTCTTTTCATACTTACGATTTGTAATGCAATAGTAATACTTTTGAAAAAAGTTGATTGGAAGGTTATGTTAGGGATAGGTTAAATTGGGGCTTAAAACTACAATAACCCTGAAAACCCAAACGTCAAAAATCAAATAACAATAAGAGTATTCAACCAAAAGTATCAAAACTCGAAATATAAACCATTAAAAAGGAACAGCCTAAAAAACAGGTAACCGCATTCAAAATCAGTGTTGAGAACCGAACCAACCCGAGGAATGAATAATTCTATGATTACCCGAAGACTATCAGAACCTTGTAGAATAAATGGATAGCCGCAGTTTCATCTCTCGGGCAGCGTAACCCGGAGCCTGTTTAACCGTTTATCATTATACTTGCACAGAAAATAAAACTCACACAATCACAACGAAACAAATTTAATAACTCAAGTAGGCTTTTTGTGATGTGAGCGAGACAAAGGAAAAACGCACTGATTAACGCATACTTGTGAGAAAATTCAAATAACCTTACCAAATCAAACAACTATACGTTACCTTGGAATAAACAATAGTACTATGAAGACGATTGAGATAAAAAAGAAGCTGATTACCGAAATCAACTTATCCAAAAATAAAAATTTACTTGAGGAGTTTTATCGTTTCCTTCATCTTGAAAATGAAGTTCAAGACAAATACAAACTCAATTTAGAGCAAAAATCTGTAGTTGCAGAGGCTCGAAATCAAATTGAAACAGGCGATTATCTCACAAATGAACAGGCGAATCAAGAGATTGACGAATGGTTAAAGAAATAATTTGGTCGAAAAGAGCACAATCTGACAGAAAAGAAATTTTTAGATATTGGATTAAGAAAAATAAATCTAACTCTTACAGTAAGAAATTAAACAGACTTTTCAAAGAAGCCGTTAGGTTAATATCAGAATATCCGGAAATTGGGAGATCCACTGATGTCGAACATGTACGCATCAAAATTGTGGTTGATTACCTAATCATTTATGAGGTTGATCAAAAACAACGCTTATTAATTCTTACAATTTGGGACAGTAGGCAAAACCCGAAAAAATTAAAAAGCATATTGCCAAAATAGCCTGCCGATTGGTTGCGGGTTTCGCTCCGGTGCCGGATTAATTGTTGAGGCCGCTATTATTGCCGTTGCGGTTTCTTTGATTCACGTAGCGTTGCGACCCGCCGAATTATTCCACAACCGTTTCAACTTCTCGAATAACGATAATAACAATACGCCGCTGTTTCGCGTAACCGTGGTATGTAAGGAGCGGGTCGAGAATCATTTAAGGGTGCAAATTCTAAATGAGGTAAGAAAACATAATACCCTTCAACTCCGATCGGTTCGAAGCAGTGACGATGACAGCCGCAATTTAAGCATTATCGATGCTTTTGTTTTAGCTAACGGAAAACAAGAGCCATTGATTGAAAACTTGGTGAGCAACCTCACTATGGAGTTGGGGGTATCTGAAGTTTCTTGGGAAGTGGAGAGTTATTTGTGAGCCTTTTGCAGTTTCATTACAATAAATAATCATCTCCCTCAAAATCTTGAATCCAACACTTTACTAAAGAGTCGTGAACCGGGCAAAAACCTTCTCAGGGTTTTTCTCCATTACGAAAGTTTCCTTACGTAAATTTCGTAACTCGATTTACTTAATATTTAAAAACTTGATAATGAATTCACTAAACACAAAACCTCGCATTATTAAAAACAACCCAGACGGCAAACCCCTAAAAAACATAACTTTTTAGGGGTTTAACCCACAAAAAGTTATAACTTTCTGCGCGTTGCAATCGCAAAAAGTTATATTTTTGCTTTCATGATTAAGCGTTTATCGGCAATAAATATACGTAAAGATTGGACACATGAGAAGGTTATTGTTGTTTTGGGGCCTCGTCAAGTAGGGAAAACCACCTTAGTTAAAGCATTAGCCGAAGAGTATAATAAAAAAACATTATGGCTGAACGGTGATGACCCGAAAGTAAGAGCCGATCTTTCCGAAGCTTCCTCAAGTTACCTGATGCGACTTATTGAGGAATACGATGTTGTAGTTATTGATGAGGCTCAACGTATTGAAAACATAGGTATCACCACCAAAATTTGGGTGGATGCTCAATTAGATAAACAAATTATATTAACCGGATCTTCGTCGCTCAATTTGGGAACACGAGTGAATGAGCCGTTAACCGGAAGGAAGTGGGAACACACTTTGTTCCCGTTGTGTTGGAAAGAAATTGCAAACCACTACACATTTGCAAAAGCGCAAAACATGCTCGATGAACTTTTGGTTTTTGGTATGTATCCCGAAATTGTAACAAAACCCGAAAAACAACGCCGCTTATCACTGTTGGCGGGAAGTTATTTATACCAAGATATTTTAGAGCTCACCGGAATCAAAAAACCGGAACTGCTGACAAAACTCTTACGTGCTGTTGCGCTTCAAGTAGGAAGTGAAGTTTCCTACAACGAACTGTCTAAAATTTTGGGTGTGGATCGCATGACCGTAATCAACTACATTGAATTGTTGGAAAAGGTTTTTGTGATTTTCAGACTTTATCCGTTTTCAAACAATAAAAGAAATGAGATTACCTCAAAGCCAAAAATATACTTTCACGACAACGGCATTCGAAATGCAGTGATCGGACAATTTGAGCCGTTACAAAGTCGAAAAGACAAAGGTGACTTGTTTGAAAACTTTTTCATCAGTGAAAAAATCAAGCAATTAAGCTATACCGGATTTCACGGTCAAACACACTATTGGCGGAATAAACAACAAGCTGAAATCGACTTTTTGGAAGTTGAAAACGACAACATATCGGCTTATGAAATTAAATACAACCCAAAACAAAGAGTACGATTTTCCAAATCATTCACCAATCACTATCACCCCAAAAAAACCGTTGCCATCAACAAGAGTAACTTTTGGGAGTATTTAGAATAATACGTTACACTCCGATAAGCTCGGAACTCACTTCAACTTTTCGTTATCTCTATGCCTGGCTTTATCTCTCTCTGTTTTGATTTTTAATTTTTTATCCCAGGCTTTTTGTAAGTCCACCCCGGTTTGATTGGCCAAGCATACGGCCACAAAAATCACATCGGCCAACTCTTCGCCGAGATCTTTATTTTTATCTGCGGGTTTTTCGCTTTGTTCACCGTAACGACGGGCAATAATTCGCGCCACCTCCCCGGTTTCCTCGGTGAGTTGGGCCATGTTGGTGAGCTCATTGAAATAACGTACACCCACGTTTTTTATCCATTCATCAACCTCGGCCTGTATGGCCTCAAATTTATCACTCATTACTCCTTGTTTTTTGAATCCATAATTATGGTAACGGGGCCCTTATTAACCGACTCCACATTCATGCGGGCACCAAATTCGCCCGTCGCCACCTTTAACCCCGAAGCTGCAAGCATCTTCACAAATGAATCATACATATCTTCGGCAAGTTGTGGTTTGGCGGCTTTTATAAATGAAGGCCGGTTCCCTTTTTTAGTAGAGGCGTGTAAAGTGAACTGACTCACCACCAACAGCTCCCCTCCAATTTGTGAAACAGATTCATTCATATTACCGTCTTCATCAGCGAAAATGCGCAGACCCAAAATTTTTCGGGTTATCCATTCTAAATCCTTCGGCGTATCGTCGGCATCGATTCCGGCTAAAATAAGTAATCCACGATCTATTTCGCCCACAACTCCCGACTTGGTTGTGACCTTAGCCCGGTCTGCACGCTGTATCACTACCCTCATTTGTACTCCTTTTCTACATTTTCATTTTCGTACATCTCCAAATAATTGATATAGCGCGTGGCCGCAATTTCGCCCGATTCAACGGCGGCTTTTACGGCACACCCCGGCTCATTCACGTGTACGCAATTATTAAACTTGCATTGATGCATCAGTGCGCGCATCTCGGGAAAATAATGCCCGAGGTGTTCTCGTTCAAAATCGGCAATTCCAAAACTACGAATACCCGGAGTATCAATGATTTCAGCACCAAAGTCTAACCGATGCATCTCAGCAAAAGTGGTGGTGTGCCTGCCTTTTTCATTTGATATAGAAACCTCAGCGGTTTTAATGTCTAAACCCGGTTGTAGCGTGTTAATCAACGTTGACTTCCCTACCCCGCTCTGCCCGGTCAATACCGTCCGTTTATTTGACAGCATCTCCTTTACCTCATCAACCCCCTCACCCGTTTTGGTTGAAGTCACCACACAATTGTAGCCCGCACCCTCATACGTAGCTACAGTATTAGCCAATTTAGAAAGCTGTTTTTCTTCAATCAAGTCAAACTTATTGATGACCAAGGTTACGGGAATTGCGTAGGCCTCTGCCGAAACCATCACCCTGTCTATAAAACCCAAAACAATTTTAGGTTTCACTAAGGTAGCCACCAGCATAATTTGATCGATATTGGCTGCCACTAAATGATATTGCTTGGATAGTTTTGAAGATTTACGCACCAGATAGTTGTGCCGTTTATCTATCTTTGAAATCAGGAATTCTCCTGCCGCATCTTTTTTAATTTCAACGGTATCTCCCACCGTAACGGGATTGGTAGTTTTTATTTTCAAATGACGAAACCGACCTTTAAGTATGCAATTCAATATTTCACCCGACGGGGTTTTGACCCTGTACCTGCTCCCCGTTGATTTTATGACTACTCCCGTATGAACCCGGTTCATAATTTGGTCGGTTTATTGGTTTTCTTTTTCCTTCTCCATTTTGGAAATGCGACGGTCGAGGGTAATTAGGTAAACGGCCAAACCCAAAAAAACAACTGACAATACTGCTACCACCACGTAAATTTTCCCCTCACTGCGCATACGATCAGCCATTTCAATATCGCCTTGAGCAAAGACCGATACAGTGGATAAAATCAAAAAAGTTAACGCTATAATTTTAATCGGAACCGAGTGTATGTGCATGGAGAAAAATTATGAAGGTTGTTTTAAGTCAAATAAATCTGATTCAAGCTTATAATTCAGTTTAAACAATCTGAATTTCAACTGTGCGAACCACGCCGCGAACAGAGTCCACCCGATTATGGCGGGGTAAAAAATAATGCGCATGGTATCATCTAAATCGTAATTACTAAAGGCGGGATTACCACCGCTGCCGGGGTGAAGCGAATCTGTCATACGGGGTAAAATCATCAAAAATACCATGAGCAGCACGTACGCAAAAATATTGTAAACGGCCGAGATTCGGCCTCGTTGACGTTCCTCGGGGAGGGAGTTGCGCAGAATCATATAGGCTAAATAAACCAAGATTGTTACTGCCGCGCCGTTGAGTTTGGGGTCGTTCACCCAGTAGGCTCCCCAAGTAAATTTGGCCCAAACCGAGCCCGTAACCAACCCCAAAACACCCATTACCAACCCGGCCTCGGCGGATATACGTGCTTTGGCATCGTCCATTACATCAAAACTTCTGAGGTGTTTGATACTGTAAAATACCGAGCCCGTCATCAAAATCATCATGGCAAACCACATGGTTACGTGGTAAAAGAGGTTGCGTATGGTTTCATTCAAAATGGCGAGTCGGGGCACGGGAATAAGCATGCCTCCAATAATGGCCGTTAACACCAGTACTATGCTCAAGAATTTCCACCAATCTTTTTTAATTTCCATCGCTTATGTAACAATATCGAGTATGCTGTTGAGCAAAAAAACAATGCACCTCTTATCCTTTTGTATTCTTCTGTATTATTCCGGTGCAGGAGTCGGTTCTGACCAAAAAAACACACAAATAATGGCCATTGTTGACTCATATTTTAGTCGCGCCAAAGGTACGGAAATAAGATGTAAGACAAGGCGGCCACAATTAAGTTCAAAGCCAGCAGCACCGGCAGATATTTAACGCTCACGCTAAAGTCGAGTCCGTCAGCCGCATTTTTACTGAGTTTGAGCAAAGTAATGAGCATAGGCATTAACACGGGAAAACCGAGTATACTGAGTAAAGTGACGTTATTGTTGGTTTGTGCTGCAATGGAAGATAACAATGTTAGCGTTCCCGAAAATCCCGCGGCACCGAGAATAAGCGTACAAAGGTAGAGCCAAGTATTTTCAACAGGATTCCCGATGAACAGACCGTAAAATGCATAGGTAACAAGGGAAACCGTAACGAGTAACAGGGTATTATACGTGATTTTGGCCATAATTACAGATCGCGGAGAGGCCAATGTATAGAGGTAAAGCAACTGTTCTTTTCCGTCTTGCACAAAAGCCTTGGCCACGGCATTAGTAGCGGCAAAAAGAAAGATGATCCAAAAAAGGGCGTTCCACACCGGAATATTCGTTACCTTTACAACCGATAAATACACTACAAAAACAGTGGAAATCACGTACAAAAGTAACCCGCCCAAGGCATATTTGCCGCGCAGTTCCAAAATAATTTCTTTACCGAGTAAAGCGCTAAACTCTTTGAACAAAACCGTGTTATTGAATAGTTATAATGTTGCAAAATTAGTCACTGCGTTTTTACTGCGCCTCGCGGAAACGAAATACTTTACGGAAAAGAGAATATGAGTACGCCGGAAGAGCTTAAATCATTTTATGAGGAACAACTGGAAGCACAGCGTGGGATGTTATCGGGTGCTATTGAAGCATTGAAACAAAAGAACGCCAAGTTAGAAAAGAGTTTAGAGCGGCTCAAAAATCGCAACCACCAACTCGAACGAGTTTCTTACAGTGCTTTTCATCAAATGCGAGCCCCTATGGTTTCACTTTTGGGTTTGGTTCGCTTGTTAGATGATGAGCCCGAAACCGATTTAACGGAAACCCTACTCTCGGGGACAGAAAATTTGGTGGATCAATTAGACCGTTTCGCCTTGGGGTTGCACGAGTTCACCTCCGAAACCAACAAGGAAGTTAAAGTAGAAAAGTTTGACTTACGACAAGTATTAAATGACACCATTGCATCGTTTCAAGAGGTTTGTGTAAATAATAATATCAAAATTCAATCTACTTTTTGCCCTGAGGAAGAATCTCCTTTTATACTCAATCATGATCGACGTAAAGTACAATTGGTATTGAAAAAAGTAATTGAAAATGCGGTTCAATACGGAGCAGAAAGAAGCAAAACGACCACAGTAACGATTGGCGGTGAACAACGCAAAGACGGAGCCTTAGTTTGGGTTATAGATGACGGCCCGGGAATGCCTCAAGAGGTTGCTTTGAAAGCTACCGACATGTTTTACAAAGGCACCAACACCTCATTGGGTGCGGGACTAGGCCTTTACATTACTAAAACATTGATGGCTGAAAACGGGGGGGTATTCAAAGTTACATCCCGACAAGGTAAAGGCACATCCGTTTTTTTGAAATTCAAGAATTTGAATCTTAGGGCTGCGGCTGAGTAGTACCTTTTTTGGTCAGAGCCCTTGCCATCCGCTGAAAACTATATTTGACTAATTTTGAATCGCTTCCTCGATTGATTTGGCATATTGAATATCCAAATCATGAAAAGCGGCATCGGGATACTCACGGGCCAGTTTTTCACGACCCAACTTTACCGATTCTACAAAAACTTCGTCTTGGGGCAATAACTTGCGGTGACGGGTAAGTCCGTATTCTTTCATTTCGGCTTTCCACTCAACAAAATACCACACCATGCCGGGCTGATCAAAAACCTTTAGATTTCTCTTGTCAAAAATGAGCTTTTCTATTTTACCCGAATCTTTAATGTATTTTCCCAGTTCCAGAAAACAATTTTTAAACTCTTCTGTGGGGATGTAAGTTGTCTTCGCTTTTACAATTGCATAATTTTGCGATTCATCAATGGTAACCTCTGAGAATGTATTGTTCAATAAAGTGTGTGTCATTTTAATCTACTTGACGCTGTAATAAACAACGTGTTGAATAAAAAAGTTGCCTAAATCCGGAATTGAGTTACAAACTTAAGCAATTTAAAAAAAAGCCGACTCCGGAAGGAAGTCGGCTTTTAAATTTAAGCGGGTGCGGGTAGAGGGAGTCGAACCCACACGCCTCGCGGCACTAGATCCTAAATCTAGCGTGTCTACCAATTCCACCATACCCGCTTAATTGAATGCATGTTGGTACAAACATTCATGAAAATCGCTTTTTGTGAAAGCGGCTGCAAATATACAACAATAGATTACACGGTAGTTTTTTTTCCGAAAAAAGATGTCACTCGCAGGGGTATTTATGATATACAGAAAAACGGACGTTCAGCACCTCAAATACCAACACTTTTAAAACTAAACCTTTTTCTTACATTTGACGTGCAAAATAATTGAGGGATGCAAATATTACCGAGTGCTTTAGTCGATTTATTCTACCCTAATTGCTGTGCCGGCTGCAATACTCCGCTATTCAGTCACGAGCACTCGATATGCACCTCTTGTTTAGAGAGTTTACCGCTCACCGAATCATTGAATGACCCCGAAAATGAAGTCGAAAAAATATTCTGGGGGCGCGTTCCTGTTTTGTCTGCCGGAGCCCTTCTCTATTTTGTTAAAGGCGGCATTCTGCAAAATATACTGCACCAACTCAAATACAAAGGGAACGAGGGGGCAGGCGAAGAATTGGGCAGAATAAGCGGTGAAGCTCTATTGAAGAGTGAACGCTTTAACGCCATTGATTGCGTCATTCCCATTCCGTTGCATGAGAAAAAAATGAAGAAACGCGGGTACAATCAATGTTCGTTCATCGCTAAAAAAATTGCACAAACATTGGGTTCAGAATATAACGATTACTCTTTGACTAAAGTAACGCATAACGAGTCGCAAACCCGAAAATCTAAATTTCAGCGCTGGCTTAACGTTAAAACCGTTTTTCAAACACAACAACCCGAGGCCATTTCAGGCAAACACGTTTTACTCATTGATGATGTGGTCACCACAGGTTCCACCTTGGAAGCCGCAGCACAAAAACTTTTGGAGACTGAGGGTGTGCGCGTGAGTATTTTCACCGTGGCTTACACTCAAAAATAATCCTTCGCACCTCAAATATTCCTCTAAGTTTCATCTCAATTACTATAAAATTCTATTTTCTCGGCTCCACAACAAAAATGGCGAATGAAGTAAAAACACACGCAAAACACACCGGGCAATAATAGCGTTTACAAATAATCAATCTCATGCAAGGTCCAAAAAACTAAAGGAGGCAAGGGATTTAATTTCCATTGCATCATTTCAAGCCGACTTTTGAAGGGCTGCTAATATGTCAGAATCTAAATCCGCTTCAAGCCGGCATAATCATTATTACTGACAATATTGCGTTTTTTTCTTTGCGGTACAGTGATTGAAAGGTAGTGTTTGCAATATAAAAACAAACAACGAAAATTAATTTACAATGAGCAAAATAATAGGTATTGATTTAGGAACAACCAATTCATGCGTCGCCGTAATGGAAGGTAACGAGCCTGTGGTAATTCCTAACTCTGAAGGAAAAAGAACTACCCCCAGTGTAGTTGGATTTGTTGAAGGCGGAGAAAGAAAAATAGGCGACCCCGGAAAGCGCCAAGCCATAACCAATCCCGAAAAAACGATATTCTCCATTAAGAGATTTATGGGAGTAACTTACGACGAAGTGAAAAACGAAGTCGGTAGAGTACCTTATAAAATAGTTAAGGGCGATGGTAACACCGTTCGAGTTGAAATTGACGGTAAAAAATACACGCCCCAAGAAATTTCGGCTATGATTCTACAAAAGATGAAAAAAACCGCCGAAGACTATTTGGGAACAGATGTTAAGGAAGCCGTTATTACCGTTCCGGCTTACTTTAACGATAGTCAACGCCAAGCCACCAAAGAAGCCGGTCAAATCGCCGGTATGGAGGTGAAGCGAATTATCAATGAACCCACGGCAGCCTCATTGGCTTACGGTTTGGATAAAAAATCTCAAGACGTTAAAGTTGTTGTATTTGACTTGGGCGGCGGTACGCACGACGTTTCCATATTAGAACTGGGAGATGGCGTATTCGAAGTACTTTCAACCGACGGTGACACTCACTTGGGTGGTGACGATTTCGACCAAACACTTATAGACTGGATGGTTGACGAGTTCAAAAATGAAAACGGGGGAGTTGATTTGTCTAAAGACCCCATGGCATTGCAACGACTTAAAGAAGCTGCCGAAAAAGCTAAAATTGAACTTTCCTCCTCATCAAGCACTGAAATCAACTTGCCCTACATTATGCCGGTTGACGGTGTGCCCAAGCACTTTGTAAAAACGCTTTCACGTTCAAAATTTGAACAGCTTGTAGATAACTTGGTAGCGCGTACCATCAAGCCTTGCGAAAAAGCTTTAAAAGCGGCCGATTTACAAAAAGGAGATATTGACGAAGTAATTTTAGTAGGGGGTTCCACTCGAATTCCGGCCGTTCAAGAAGCCGTGAAGAAATTCTTTGGTAAAGATGCTTCTAAAGGAGTAAACCCCGATGAGGTAGTTGCCATTGGCGCAGCCATTCAAGGTGGCGTTCTTACCGGTGAGGTAAAAGATGTGTTACTCCTCGACGTAACACCGCTTTCATTGGGTATCGAAACCATGGGAGGCGTTTGCACAAAACTCATCGAAGCCAATACGACCATTCCCACCAAAAAAAGTGAAACGTTTAGTACGGCTGCAGATAACCAACCTTCGGTTGAAATTCACGTACTTCAAGGAGAACGTGCTCAGGCAAGTGAAAACCGAACCATCGGTCGATTCCACTTGGACGGCATTCCGCCCGCACCGCGAGGAGTTCCCCAAATTGAAGTGACATTTGACATTGACGCTAACGGAATTTTAAACGTTTCCGCTAAAGATAAAGCTACCGGAAAAGAACAATCTATTCGCATTGAAGCCTCTTCCGGTTTATCTGAGGAGGAAATCGAAAAAATGAAGAAAGAAGCGGAAGCTAATGCCGATTCAGACAAGGCTTTTAAAGAAAAAACAGACAAGTTGAATCAAGCCGACAGTTTGATTTTCCAAACGGAAAAACAAATGAAAGAAAACGGCGACAAGTTGCCTGAAGATAAAAAGAAGCCTATCGAAGACGCTTTGGCCGACTTGAAAAAAGCGCACGCCGAGCAAAACATGGAGGCTATTGACAGCTCAATGGAAAAACTCAATGAAGTATTCCAAGCGGCAAGCCAAGAAATGTATCAGGCTCAGCAACAAGCCCAAGGTGATGCCGGCACTGCCGATGCCGGTGGAGAAAATAAGGCTGAAGACGACGCTGAAGTTACCGACGTTGATTTTGAAGAAGTTGACGACGAGAAAGACAAGAAATAAGTCTTACTTCTATTTACAGGTTGAAAATCCTCTTCCCCGATACTTGCGGGAAGGGGATTTTTTTTTGGTCAGAGCCGAAAAAGCCCCCTCAAATAAACTAATCCAACAACGGGAGCAACAAACTTAACGCCTCATCAATACTGTTGACACCCGTGAAAACCAGCGATAGTTTATCCCCTTTTTGTTTCAACTCACATTGTCCGGCATTACGCTGAACAAAAGCCAATACATTTTGGAATACCTCCGTCTCGTAATAGGGTGAGCTTTGATCGGGAATGAAATAACAAATCAACTTACCGCCCTTTAAAACTATTTTCTCAAACCCTGCCGCTTTACCCAGCCACTTTAATTTTACCGATTCAATAAGTGCTACTGTTTCATCGGGCAGCGGACCAAAACGATCTTTCAAATCAGTTTTAAACTTGGCTAAGTCACTTTCACCGTTTACATCACTCAACTCTTTGTAGAGTAACAATCGCTCACTAATGTTATTCACATAAGTATCCGGAATCAGAATTTCCAAATCGGTTTCCAATAAGGTATCCTCAACATAAGATTGCTGAGCCGCTTGAAACAAATCTTTAAATTCGGTTTGCTTGAGTTCTTGAATAGCCTCGTTCAAGATTTTTTGATACATATCAAAACCGATTTCAGAAATAAATCCGCTTTGCTCGCCCCCGAGTAAATTTCCTGCACCCCTGATATCTAAATCGCGCATGGCAATTTTAAAACCGCTACCCAAATCTGAAAACTGCGTCAACGCGGTGAGGCGCTTGCGAGCATCTTCGGTCATTACCGATAAAGGCGGCCCCAACAAATAGCAAAACGCCTTTTTATTGCTTCGTCCTACCCTGCCCCGCATTTGATGTAAATCACTCAACCCAAATTGATGAGCGTTATTTATGATAATCGTATTAGCGTTGGGTATATCCAGCCCCGATTCAATAATGGTGGTGGCCACGAGCACATCACACTCGCCATTCACAAACTTGAGCATCTTCTCCTCCAGCTCCTTGCCTTCCATTTGTCCGTGGGCAATGATTACATCAGCATCAGGTACTACCCTTTTAATCATACCGGCAACCTCCTTTATATTCTGCAGTCTGTTATGAACAAAAAACACCTGTCCGTCCCGACCCAACTCATAGCGCAGCGCGTCGCGAATAACTTCTTCATTAAAAGGGAGAATTTCGGTTTGAACAGGCTGCCTGTTTGGCGGCGGTGTATTAATTACCGACAAATCACGAGCCGCCATTAAGGAAAACTGAAGCGTACGCGGAATTGGAGTTGCCGTTAGAGTCAGGGTATCCACATTGGCCTTTATTGTTTTGAGCTTATCTTTCACCGATACCCCAAACTTTTGCTCCTCATCAATAATCATCAACCCCAAATCTTTAAATTTCACGTCTTTACCCACCAGTCTGTGGGTTCCGATTATTATATCCACTTTCCCTTCCTTCAGTTTTTGAAGCGTTTCTTTGATTTTTTTCGACGATTTAAAGCGGTTCACAAAATCTACGGTTACGGGGAAATCCTCGAGGCGGCTCGTAAAAGATTTAAAATGTTGCAACGCTAAAATGGTTGTGGGCACTAAAACAGCCGTTTGTTTGCCGTCAAGAGCTGCCTTAAATGCCGCGCGAATGGCCACTTCGGTTTTACCAAAGCCCACATCCCCGCAAATGAGACGGTCCATCGGGGCTTCAGCCTCCATATCAGCTTTTACATCTGCTGTTGCTTTTTCTTGATCGGGCGTATCTTCATAAATAAAAGAGGCCTCCAATTCCTTTTGCATGTAGTTATCGGGTGAAAACGCAAAACCCTTAGCCGCACGTCTCTTGGCGTACAACTTGATTAAATCAAAAGCCACCTCCTTAATTTTGCGTTTGGTTTTGCTTTTCAGTTTTTTCCACGCGTTGCTGCCCAACTTGTTTACCTTAGGCTCATAGCCCTCTTTTCCGGTGAATTTTGAAATTCTATGAAGAGAGTGAATACTCACGTAAACCACATCTTTATCCTTGTAGGTCAATTTAATGGCCTCTTGCATTTTACCATTATTTTCCACACGTACAAGGCCTTCAAACCGCCCTACTCCGTGATCGATATGTACCACAAAGTCTCCCCGTTCCATTTTGGTAAGTTCTTTCAGAGAAATTTTCTGTTTCGCCTCTTTAAACCCCTCTTTTAGCTTAAACCTGTGAAAGCGCTCAAAAATTTGGTGATCGGTGTAGCAGCCTAACTTCAAATCTTCATCGATAAAACCTTCGTGAAGTGAGAGCAACAATGAGGCGAAAGCGGGCTCTTCATCAATATCCTCAAAAATATTTTCAAGTCGGTTCTTTTGTTTTTCAGAGCCGAAAGCAATCAGCGAGGTGTAATCATCATTTTTTTGCTTTTTGAGGTGCTCACTCAACATTTCAAAGTTCTTGTTGAAATACGGCTGGGGTTTTTGCCGGAGGGTAATCACGGATGCGCCGTCGAGATATGACTGCAAACCGAACTCAATCACACTTCGAGAACTAAGAATATTATCAATCCCGGCTCCTCCTGTATAGAGTTCACCGGGGGGTATTTTGTCGACGGGCGATTTATCCAATTCGTCAAACATCTTTACCGCGCGTGCATACTCTTTCTCCATTAAATCTCGAGTGACGGATAAATCCTGCAGCCATATACATGTTGATTCGGGTAAAAACTCCAGGAAATTTTGACGAATCTTCATCAGATTTTTACTCAGCATATTCGGAATCACCCTAATGCTTTTAAACTTTTCCAGCGACAATTGGCTTGCGGCGTCGAAACTTCGTATAGACTCCACCTCATCACCAAAAAACTCGACCCTGAAAGGGTGTTCGTTAGCGTATGAAAACACGTCTACTATTCCGCCCCGAATAGAGAATTGACCGGGTTCGGTAACAAAATCTACCGGCTCAAACTTATATTCGTGAAGCACCTCATTAATGAAGTCAATGGAATATTGGTCTCCCGCTTTTAATTGAAGGGTGTTCTCCAGTAATTGCTTCTTGGTGGTCACTTTTTCTGAAAGCGCCTCAGGATAGGTCACTATCAATACGGGTCGCGTTCTTTTTGCTAGTGTATCCATCACCTCGGCGCGATGAAGTACGTTGGCATTATCGGTTTGTTCCTCACGGTAGGGAAGTCGGGACGACCCCGGAAAGTAAAATACTTTTTCGGCTCCAAAAAGGTTCTGAAGATCATTAGTGAAATACGCAGCAGCCTCCTTATCGTTCATTACAAAGAGTTGCGATTTACGTGTTTGTTCCCAAACGCTCCCACCTATCAAAGCCGGTCCCGAACCGGCAAAACCCTTAACGTAGATATTTGAAGAATCACCCTTTTGTAATATTTGGGTGATTTGAAGGGTTGCAGGGTGATTCGAAAATAGATTTATTACATCTTGATTTGTCATAAATAAAAAAGCGCTTTTCCTCAAATTTAGAAAAGCGCATATTGATTTATTCGTTTACATGTATTAGAAAAGGTTGCAGTCCTGCAAACCAAATACAAATTCATCCTTCGAAACACACTTACCTCAGAAAGGTTTCGAAAAACAAAATGAAAATTAACACTGCAATAATAATTGCCGGCTAATATCGACTTTTCCATAGTTCGGGCGATGCCGCACTCAACGATTCTTTTGTTTTTTAAACGAACGGGATATCAAAAATCCGGTTAAAACAATTACCTCGTAATAATAGGGACTTTCCCTATTCCTACTACATGGCTATCTTTAGCCACACGATAGATATAAATACCTTTAGAGATATTAGCGGGGATCTTCAGTGTAACGTCGTTTTGACCCGAAGTGATGCGCTGAACGTTCATAATTCTGCCGGACATATCCACTAACATAAATTCCGCGCCGGACAAATTCAGTTCAGACTCTAATCGTAATTCTTCTCCTGATTGATACACCTTAATATTTTGGGCGAGCCCTAATCTTTCCAGTTCCTCAACCGATAAGAAAAATATAGTAGAGTCAATACAAGTAGGGTCCAGTTGTAACATGAGAGTAGTATCTGTATTACAACCTCTGTCGCCAAACACACGAACTTGAAGCTCCTCTGTTCTGTTAACGGAGATGGGCTGAACATTATCAGTGGTAAACTTACTGAACCGCGGAGTGGAGAAACGTAAGTTTTCGTGGTCAGCAGTTACGGTAATCGTATCAAAGCCGTGCAAGCAAACGGGATTACCGCCTGAGGACTGTGTTACAGATACTGTTGGAGCCGGTAAACCTTGCACCTCGAACTGACGAACCGTACCGGTGCAACGCTGCAGTACCGGAGTAACGGAAAAAGTTTGTACTCGGGTAGTATCATTAGGAGAAGGTAAAACCGTTGTACCCGTAGTGGTATTTAAAATGCCGTCGGGGTCATCCCAAAAGAATTGGGTTCCCGCTCCGGAGCTACCTCCGGCAACCACCGTGCGACCCTCTCGTCCAAAGCAAATATCTCTGATATGATTTTGCTCGTTAGCTCTGGGATTTGCCGATAAAACGCGTATTCTAAAACTAAAATCAAAAGTACAAGTGCCGATGGTTCCTCGAACAACGTAATTGTTGTTCCCGGAGAGAACTGAATCTGCGGTGAAGGTGCGGACAGAATCGTTTATTGTCCCGTCCAAAAAATTCTCATTCCCTGAAATCCACTCGTAAGAATCAGCTCCTGACAGTTCTACCGTTGTGGCTTCCCTAAAACAGAGAGAATCTTGAAAAGAAACCGACATATTTACGGGTGCGGGAAGAGTGTTTATCGTAATACTATTTGTATCAGCAACACCATTTGTATCTAAAGTGTAAAGAAAATAAGTGGAGGTATCTTGAGGGGTGACGTTAATAGTTAGTCCGCTATCCGAACCTGATATCAAGGCAGCCGGACCCCAAGTTACCATATCAAAAGCTCCGGAATCTGCCGTTAACGTAACGGATGTTCCTTGACAAACAAGTGTGTCGGAAGCAGTAATTTGAGCACTTACAGAGGTTTGCGTGAAAAAAGCGATTAAAAAAGAAACCATACAGGCTATTTTTGTAGCTTTAATTGTCATAGTATAAAAGTTTGATTTTAAAATGAAGCCGTAAAAGTACGGCATATTTTCGTTATGTCAAGTAATTCTCGCAGTTTTCAACCATATTTTTAGACCCTACGATAAACGGAGTCCTTTGATGTAATTCTGTTGGAGAAATATCGAGGATGCGTTTCTTTCCCGAAACAGCTTTACCACCGGCCTG
>PXEK01000032.1 GCA_003564735.1 Cryomorphaceae bacterium | reverse complement strand
TTTTTGCTTTTTGCCGTGTCTTGACCCGGTGTGCCGGCATTCTGTGAAAACACAGTTTGAAGTGCGAAAAGTAAAAGGAACAACAGACTAACCTTTTTCATTGTCCAAATATTCGATTATTTGAACGCAAAGGTACTTTCATGCGCCTTAACCATTCATTTAAAGCACATTAAAATAAAGTTTAGGTCAGATTAAAAACAGATTAAAACGCCTGTTTTAAACGGAGCGTGACACGGGTGAATTTATCTTGCTCACTCTCTATTTCAAGTACTGCATTATTGTGTTTTAAGATCAACGAAGCCACGGCCAACCCCATGCCGCTCCCTTTTACCTGTTCTGTATTTGAGGCTCTGAAAAAAGGCTCGGTAATGCGGTTCAAATCAGTTTGAGGAATACCCATTCCATAATCAGTAATGGTAAGTACGGTTTGCTTTTGGTTATGAGTAACTTCTAATTCCACTTTTTCTACTCGAGAAAATTTTAAGGCGTTTTCTACTATATTGATTAAGGCAATTTTGATTTGCGACTTGTTGCCCTCTACATTTAATGCCGACTGATGCGACGCCGGTATATCGATGTTTACATTTATTTGTTTTTTGTGTTCACTTTTATTGATTAACTCCATTGTATCCCAAATGAGTTCGTCAATTCGGAAAACTCCTCTTCCGTCAGTGTCTTTTTTGAGTCCCGATACCACCATCAAAGCGTTCATAATATCTTCAATTCGGTCAATGTCTGACAAGATATTCTGCTTGACCCTGACAAATTCGCTTTCGGGCTGATTCTGACCTCCGAAAACCTGAATATTACCGGAAATTGAAGTGAGCGGCGTGCGCACTTCATGTGAAAAGTAGTTAATAAAGTTTTTTTGCATGGCAAAATTTTGTGAGAGCCTGTAAAGCAAATCGTTAAACGTATCGGTTAAACGTTGTACTTCATCGTGTGTTCCTGCCGATTGGATGGGCTTGTTTAGGGAATCGGCACTCAACGCATTTACCTGATCTACGATTTCATTCACCGGCTTGTAGGCGATATTAGAGAGTAACTTGCTCAAAATGATGATAGCCAAAATACCTCCCAAAAACACCAACACCAAAATGCCTGCAATTTTGCGCGATTGTTCGTGAAAGAAATCTTGATTGTCTTTTACCAACACCACAAAGTCGCCCTGATTATCGGGATAGAAAATACCGTAGTAATACAGGTTTTTTACATTGAAAAACGAACTGCCTTGATCTCTCACTTTATTGAGAAAATCGACCGTAACCAAATTGTCGAGTTTCTCCTCACCATAGGCAATATCATTGAACTCGTCATAAACTCGAACCTCGGCATTTAACCCGGCAACACGTTTGCGGTATTCTTCTTTTACTTTGCGGTGTTCTTTTTGCGGGAGCTCATCTTCTTCCAAGTAAAAAACAGCCGAAATATTAGCGGTTTTTCGCAATTGGTCCACAATGAGCTTTTGTGAGGTCTCATAAAACATAAAATACACAAGAGAAGCCGTTAAAGCAAACACCACACCAAAAATAATGGAGCTTGTAAAGGTAAGTCGGTCTTTAATTTTTAGTTTCATCAATCTTGATCAGAAATAGTGTACCCCCTGCCCTTCACCGTTTTTATGAGCTTATGGGCATTTTGGTCGTCTATTTTATTGCGTAAATACGAAATGTAAACATCTACGGCATTGGTGTAATTATCATAATCGATATTCCAAACTGCCGACAGAATTTGAGTGCGCGTTACTACCTTGTTTTTATTCTCCATTAAAAAACGGAGCAATTTAAACTCCTTGGGGGATAGACTCACCTCCTTATTACCCCTTGATACTCGGTACCTCTCGGTATCCATAACTAAATCGGCACAGTAAATTTGGTTGTGTTCTTCGTTGTAATTCTGTTTAAAACGTCGCGTAAGCGCCTTGATTCGAGCACAAAGCTCATCAAAACTAAACGGTTTACTCAAATAATCATCAGCACCCGCCTCTAGTGCACGCACTTTATCTTCGGACTGATTTAATGCACTGATGGAGAGTACCGGAGTATAGTTTTTTTTGTGGCGTAGCATTTGAGTAAAATTCACACCGTCCATACCGGGTAGCATGATATCCAACAATATAATATCCCATTCATTGTCTTTCAGCAAATTCAAAGCCTGCTCTGCCGATGGCGCTGCAGTTACAAACCACCCCTGCTCTTTCAGGCCCTTTACCACAAATTCCCTAACCCTTTTATCGTCTTCAACCAGTAGTATGTTCATTATTTAATGGTAATGATGCTTTTCGTTTTTCACTTTTTTCATGGTCAGAACCTTTTACAGCCGTCTGCAAAAAGCCTTTATCTTTAACCTCTGAGCTCATTCTGCAACTTCTTACCTTAGTAAACAGGACATAGAATGAACAAAAAATCACATTCAGAGCAGCGACTTTTTTATACCGAAACAAAACTAAACTATTTTACACACACCGCAGAATTTGCCCGGTGCTCATTCGTGCCGTCCTTTCCGCTTGGCCTCAACCCTTATTCGCAAACAGCCACCGCCATGTTGTAGAGTTTTTACCTAACTGAGCTGCCAAAACCGGTTCTGACCAAAATAAAGCCAACACAATAATTAAGGAGCGAGCCTCAAAAAATCAACGGGGTTTATATCTTTGCAATTATGTACCCGTAATAAAAGTTGGGGCTAACACCTCGAATACACGCTATTTAAATAACAAAATAGTTTTAAACCCAATTATATGTCATCATTAAAACCGCTCAAGCCCGTGAGCGACAACAAAAAGAAAATAACCACTCATGTGCTTCAGGAAATGAAGCGCAAAGGTGAAAAAATTTCGATGCTCACGGCTTACGACTACAGCACGGCTCGTATTTTAGACGAATCGGGAATAGACGTCATTCTTGTGGGCGACTCCGCGTCCAACGTGATGGCCGGCCATGAAACTACTCTTCCTATTACGCTCAACGAAATGATTTACCACGCATCGGGGGTGATTAGGGCAATTAACAACTGCTTAGTAGTGGTTGATTTGCCATTTGGCACCTATCAAGGGAATTCCAAAACAGCTTTGGAATCGGCCATCAGAATCATGAAAGAATCGGGAGCACATGCCGTGAAATTGGAGGGCGGCAGAGAAATTCGCGAGAGTATTGACCGCATATTATCGGCCGGTATTCCCGTAATGGGTCACCTGGGTCTCACGCCGCAGTCGATATACAAATTTGGCACGTACACCGTGCGAGCCAAGGAAGACGAGGAGGCGCGCCGACTCATAGAAGACGCTCAATTGTTAGAAGAAACCGGCTGCTTTGCCATAGTGCTTGAAAAAATCCCGGCCAAACTTGCGGGTGAGGTATCCAAAAGCGTCAACATACCCACCATAGGCATAGGCGCGGGAAATGAAACCGACGGTCAAGTGCTTGTGGTGCATGATATGCTTGGAATCAATAAAGATTTCTCGCCGCGTTTTTTACGCCGGTATGCCGATTTGTACAACACCATTTCCGATGCTACCAAAGCCTATGTAAAAGATGTAAAATCTAAAGACTTCCCCAACCAAGATGAGTGCTATTGACAGCGATTTAGAAAAACGGATATTGTTTGAAGACAACCACCTGCTGGCAATAAATAAAAAAGCCGGTGAAATTGTACAAGGCGACAAAACCGGCGATGAGGCGCTAAACGAACGCATCAAAAAATACCTCAAACGCAAGTACAATAAACCGGGCGATGCTTTTTTGGGGATTGTGCATCGGTTAGACCGTCCCACCTCGGGCGTGGTAGTATTTGCCAAAACAAGCAAAGGCGCCTCCAGACTCAGCAAGCAATTTAGAGAAAAAGAAATTCGCAAAACCTATTTGGCCATCACTGCCGTTAAGCCGCCTCAAAACAGCGGTACACTTACACACTACCTCAAGAAAAATCAAAAAAACA
>PXEK01000357.1 GCA_003564735.1 Cryomorphaceae bacterium | reverse complement strand
TAGAGTATCGCAATTCCACTCCCGGCGACTCACTTTACGTTACTGAGGCTCGTCGCGATCCATTTGGAGCATGGTTAGTAAGTAGCGAGCAAAACGCACCGCGAAGTCGTTCCGCTTGGGTAATGACAGGTATTCAGGCTCAACAAAACTGGGCATCTGTTTACGTGAGTGTTATTACCGATGATACCAATCAACTGCCCAACTCGAACGCGCCTATGATGGTAGATGTGGTTCCCACAAGTACAGATCAAAGCATGGTGGCCATACAAGGTTTGATGACTGCTCGTTTTGACGTGTTCAAACTCACCCCGCGCAACAATGATGACATCATCGGCTTTAGCGTACCGTTGGATTCTGCTCAACTTGAGCCTTCAACACTTCCCGAGCCCGATGAGGAAAACTTCGTTACCGAGTTGCATCAAAGCAATAGCGTGAGGGTATATCCCAACCCGGCTAATGACATACTTAATGTAAATCTTTTGGTCAGAGCCGATGATGCCCGCGCCCAACTGTACGACGTAAACGGTAGGGTAGTGCTTTCGCAAACACTCAACAGCAAAGTGAATACGCTTAACTTAGATCAACTTAGCGCAGGCTTTTACATCCTACGCGTAGTGGACGGTAAAAGCGTGTTGGCCAATGAAAAAGTAATCATCAAATAAAACCAAAAACAGATCAAGCGCTGTACCTTTAAGTACAGCGCTTGGTTTTACTGTTACCATGTGGTAGTATGAGAAGTGGAAAAGCGTTAGTAGCGGTTTTAGGGATGTTTATCTTGTTTTACTCGTGCAGTAAAACCGGTGACAGGCACGGTCAAATGCCGCCCGATACCTTTTTGGTTTACGAATCCATTAACTTATCCGGTGACGAAAGACTTACCTCAAACGTAAGGTTAAGTTGGTACGGCACTGATGAAGATGGTTACGTCGTGGGCTTTGAAGTGTCGCTCGACAATAAATCGTGGAATTTCACCACAACTCAAGACAGTAAATTTAACTTTGATATTCCGGCCGGCAGCGACTCTGCAGACATTACCTTTTTTGTAAGAGCCGTGGATAACGACAGCCTCCGCGATCCCGATCCGGCCTTTTTGGCGGTTCCGATTAAAAACTCACCGCCAACGGCTAACTTTTTACAGCTCGAAATGCCCGCCTCTGTATTGGGCGCCGCTACCTACGAGTGGAATTATGACGACCCCGACGGTAGAGAAACCGTAACGGGAGCTTTTATTAAAATCAACGATGGCGACTGGACCCCGTTCTCAAGAAATTCCCAACTTTTTACAGTTGTTCCTGAAAATCCTCAACAACCGGGCAACCAAAACGCACTCATTTATTTGGGAACCGAAAATGAACCTCACGTAACCGTGAACGGCTTTAAAAATAATGATTCCAATACCGTTTACGTAAAGGTGATTGATCAAGCCGAGGCCGAAAGTAAACCCGATACCTCGCAAACGTTGTTTTTCCAACAGCCAACAAGTGATTTACTCGTGGTGGGGGGGCAATCGGCAACAGTACGAAATGCATACTTTTCCATCCTCGATGAGGTTTACCCTACTTACGATTACGTGGATTACAGCAGAGGTGACAGGTTGCCTCGCTTTTGGGATCCTACCTTCAAACTTACCGTTCAAAACTACCAAAAAATATTCTTCTTTAGCGGTGACGATTTGTTGACTAACTCGGCAACCAATCAAACCGGATTGCTGTTGGGTTTTGCCGCACCTTCCATTGTGGAATTTACCTCAAACGGTGGTCGGGTTTTGATCAGTACACGATTTAACGAAAGTCACGATCTCAGTGCCGTAAACGGCGTACTGGCCATCGATAATTTAGTGCAAGGTCCCTCGCCCGCTGAAAATATGCGCCCCGATAGTATTTTAATGCCCGGGACTCCCGATTTTCCGGAGTTGAAACCTCAAAATTTTGTTTTTGGAATCAACCCTTTTGTACCCTCTCCTGACGCTTCCTCTTTTTATGCCGCACAATTCAATAATCACCCGCAATGGCCCCGAAATACCATAGCCGCGGCGAGAACCGGCTCGGCAGGAATTAATGAAGTGCTGTTCAATGTGGAATTGTACCGTTTTAACGGTGAGCCCGACAAATTAGAAGATTTATTTGATAAACTGCTCAATGATGTTTTTGACAGGTAAACATACCATCGCTCTCCTATGCCTGTTTTTTACGGCGCAGTTTGCCTTTACTCAAGGCAGACTCAAGGGTACAATCTTGGATGAAACCACGGGTGAACCACTAATCGGGGCTACGGTAATATTGGTCGGAACCTACAAAGGGGCATCAGCCAACCTCGACGGTGAATACCTCCTTACCGATTTATCTCCCGGCGATTATACCGTCAAGTTCTCCTTTATGGGCTATGCCGATAAGGTTTTTACGGGTATTCGAATAAAAGACGGAGAAACCACCACACTCAATTCCGTGATGAAAATGAGGTCACAATCCTTGGAAGGGGTTGAAATTGTAGGCGAACAAAACTTAATTGATTTGGAATCGGCACGCTCTGAGGTTCGCATCGACCGCGAGCAAATCGAACAAATGAACGTACGCGACGTGGAAGAAATCGCCGCGCTTCAAGCCGGGGTGAATAAAACTACTGACGGACTCCAAATTAGGGGGGCGCGTGTTTACGAAACAACTTATCTTGTTGACGGGATTTCGGCACAAGACCCGCTGGCCGGTACGGGAATGGGTGTAGGCGTAGCCTCAAACTCGGTTCAGGAGCTCAAGGTAATCACCGGCGGACAAGGAGCTGAGTTTGGTGACGGCTCCTCGGGGGTTATTTCCACCAAAATACGTGAGGGCGGAGACGAATTCGAAATATCGGGAAGTTGGCAGCGCGATAATATTGGTGTTGATCAATCTCGAGGCTACTCATGGAATACCGATATTGTTGAATTGGCCATGGGCGGGCCGGTTCCCAAAACCAACAAAAAAATGAAGTGGTTCACCGGTTTTCAAGTCAACCTCACCGATGATTACTTTGGGCCAACAGCCAATCAGCTCGAAAGCAGTATTATGCGTACCGATATGAGCAGAACGGGTTGGGGATTCTACGACCGCAACTTCGTTGACCCCATGAATGCCGGTACCTTTTACGCTCCGCGGCAAACTAACAATTGGTCGCATACCATGAAGCTGTCTTACGAGTTTAGTGAGCGTACCCGTCTTTCGGTATCTAATCAACACAGTTTGGCCATTAACCAAAATACCCGAACCTTGCAAATTGTGGGATTTGATGCCATTCTACAGCCCGGGTTTCAGTACCGCCGAAGCATGAATCTTGATAATGCCACAACCTACACTCACCACAGCAACCTTACCGTGTTGAACTTTAGTCATTTCATAAATAATCACTGGTCATTCGACATCAGCGCCGGCCGACTTTTCACTAATTTGCGCGCAGATGCCAACGGCCGCCCGTTTAGAACCGAAACCGTAGATCAACTTTTGGATGAACAATCCATCATCACCGACCCCGTAGATTTGTTTAATCCGGGTGAAGAGGTGGTATTCACCATGCCCAACCCCTGGTTTATCAATAACGGCGGTATTGCGGGTTTGTGGCACGACCATTACGCCAAAGAATATACCATCAATTACAAGTTTAGGTTTTACCCTAAAAACGAGCATCACAAATTCACTTTTGGTCATGAGCACAAATTCACCTCATACCAATGGGTAGATGTTACCCGACCTTGGGTAGGAGCGCCAATTCAAATTAATGATTCCGTTTCTACTCCCAACCAAGCCGTGGGAAGCTCTTTTGATATTTGGAACGTAGATGCCATGAAGGGCGGCTTTTTTATTCAAGATGTAATCACGTACAAGGGAATTATTGCCACCTTAGGTACAAGGCTTGAGTATTGGGCGCCCGGTCGTTTTGCCGATGATGCCGTGGCCAACCCTAATTCACCGGTATT
>PXEK01000295.1 GCA_003564735.1 Cryomorphaceae bacterium | reverse complement strand
TACTGTCGGACTTGAAAACGGTTATGACTTTATCATCTTGGCTGATCACGGAAACAGCGACTGCATGAAAAACCCCGACGGCTCTCCGCATACCGCCCACACGATGAACCCCGTACCGTGTATTTATGTATCGGCAAACGGTGAGAACATTACCCTAAAAGACGGAAAGTTAGGCGACATTGCCCCCACCGTGCTGCGCATAATGGATATCGCTATTCCCGAGGAGATGAGCGGAAACATATTGCTGTCCCCAAAGTCATAGCCAAAACATCATTTTTAACCCGGTATTTAGGTAAAGTTCTCCTCATTCAAAACTTATTATACTCAATACGCGTTTGTGTAAGAAATTTCCAAACGCCAACATGGATATAGAGAACATTTCACGCCTAGGCATTTTTGATTTGAACTTGGCCGTATTGCCCGGTGAGCGGGTTCCACTGCATATTTTTGAGCCGAGGTACAAACAACTGATTGCCGATTGTAACGAGCAAAACATTCCGTTTTGCATTCCCATTCGAGAAAAAAACGGAAGCGGAAACTTGGCCTGCGTAATCAAAGTGACGAGTATTGATGAAATGCTCAAAGACGGCCGCATGAATATCACCGTTGAGGGTGTAGGTTTGGCAAGAGCCTTATCGGGTTATGAAAATCCGTCGAAAATTTATAACCAAATCAACGCCGAAATACTGAAAATAAATCAAAACAGAGAAGCCTCTGCCGGCTTGCGAATAAAATTTGATAATTACTGCTCTGCATTGGAGGTTACGGAATTGTTCCCCATGAACTTACCGCTCAGCATTTATGAAATTGCAAATAGTATAGGGCTGGGAAACAGAGAGAAAAAGCGTTTCTTGAAGGCACGGTTATTACCTCATGTTCAGGAAAACATACTGCTCAACCACATCAACTTAAGTAATGCCGTAATGGAACAGGAAGACATGGTAATTGACGGACTCATACTCAACTAGCCCCGGTTTTTTCAAACACCTTAAGTTTGCGCCAACTCTGCAGTTAAATGTTGAAAATATCCATCATATCTCTCATTCTTTTATTGCCGTTTTACGGCTTTACTCAAGAAACCGACATTGAATTGGGCGTTCAAACCCAAACCTGCTTATCATACACCGGTTGGCGACAAAGCTTTAACCTTCAACTCAGTAAAAACTCGCATACCGTTTATTTAGGTCCGGGCGTGAGCCTTAGTGATGCCTACTTGCCGCATCGTTCTTCATTGGGTTGGCAAACCGGTTACTACTATGTTTTTGAGAATAATAACCGTTTTATAAATACCGCCGGCATACACCTTCAAGCCCTTTACGGGCAATCTGCAGGCGAAACCACGCCCCAAACCTATGAAGTATTTTTGCAATACGGTTTAGGTGTAAAATTCAAGTCGTTTCAAATCGTAAACACCTTGGGGTTTGGCGGTTATGTAGAGCGTTTTTACAACTTTGGGTTCAGTGAAAAACAAACTTTGGGCGGATTCAACTTTATGCCCGGGCTCATGATAAACTACACTTTTTAATATGTTATTGGTCAGAACCCCAACCGTACTTTCATTTTGTACCGTCCTACTCTGCCTTGGGTGCAGTACCTTAAACACCGATAACGTTTCTACAGAAAACATTAAAATTATAGGTCACGGAGGAGCCGGGTTTCAATCCCCGCGTAATGAGCTGCCGCACAACTCCATGGAGAGCATCAAGCAAGCTGTTGAATTTTATGGAATTGAAGGTGTGGAAGTGGATGTTCAACTCAGCAAATCGGGGAATTTATGGATGTATCATGATGAAACTTTAGAAACCCAAACAAGGTGCAGCGGGTGCATCATTCAAAAAACCGATACCGAACTTGCCGATTGTGCTTTTAAGAATGATGTGCAAGTGAACGTTTTGAGAGGAAATATTTCTTTAGCTTCACTTGGCCGACTTTTACAACGAACTGAGGAATACCAAGAAAAACCCTATCTGTTTTTGGATGTAAGAACCGTTTCTCCTTGCTCCGGACCGTCACGCGACAGTGTGCTCAACGCATTGGCAGATGAGTTGACCCAAGCCTACATGCGTTACAATAATCACGAAAAATTTTATTTAACCATTCGCGATCGCGGTTTAATCAATGTTTTGCTCGAAAGGGGCTCCCCTTACAAAATACTTCTTGAAGCCCCTTACAACGAGGCGGGTTTTAACTACGTAAAAGAAAACAACCTTGCCGGGATGATTTTAAAAAATCCCGAGACAACTGGGGAAAACGTAAAAGAATTACAGTCGCGAGGTTTTGAAGTGTGTTTATACAACATAAAAGTTCAAACCGGCGTGGTATCGGCAGTAAACAAAGGCCCCGACTTTATTATGACCGATAATATTCCGCTAACCCTAAACACACTGAAAGCCGCAAGAAAGTAACCTGAGAGTATTTTACACGTTACAAAAAGCTATGAAAAAATTAAAGGTATCGCATATCATTAACATTGCCTTAGTGGCATTCTTGCTGGCATTTGTAGCGTTTAAATTCTATGAACCCGATTTCGAGAAAGACGCTGAGGAGGGCATTCAATTTCACAAAGGTAGTTTTAAAGAAGCGGTAGAACTGGCACGCGAGCAAGACAAACTGATTTTTATGGATGTGTATGCCACGTGGTGCGGACCGTGCAAAATGCTAAAATTAAACACCTTTTCAACGAAGAAGGCCGGAGATTACTTTAATGAGAATTTCGTGAATCTGTCAATAGACGGCGAGAAGGGCCACGGCATAAAAATCGCGAAAACTTACGGTGTTGAGGCTTACCCATCACTCTTCATCATTGATCCACACACGTTAAAACCGGTGGAAACCGCCACCGGGTTTAAATCTGCAGGACAACTCATTCGGTTTGCTGAAGTACCGCAACAAAACAAAAAGAAGGATCACGAATAGGCTTCCGTGAATCCGCATGAAAACGGATGTTCCCGGACGGTATTCGGTTCTGACCAAAAAATACCGAATGATGCTTATTAAGCACCTAAAGCTATCTCCCCCCGAAAAATTGAGGGAAATCATCAATATGCAGCGTATCGGGAATGTGTGTACCGGCTTCTTTTTTACCGGCGCCACCATCCATAAAAACTACTCTAAAGTCCATCTGTGGAGGAGTACCGCCATCGAGTAAATCTGAGTCGGTCCAAACAATACTCACCAACTGCGGGAAAGAAATAACCTCCAGCGTGCTGGCGTACTCGTCACTTTCATAAAACGTAAGCGGAAGTTGAGTAAATGTGTTGTCATCTACCTTGAGGTAAACCAAAACAATTCCATTATTAACGATATCCTCAGTTAAATCGGGTATTTCAATATCACCAAAATAAGAGGGGTCTTCAAAAATCCAGTCTGACTCTCTCACGGTATAAATATCAGACACAATTCCACCACCGGCGCCCGGAGGACCGGGAGGGCCTTGCGGACCGCGCGGACCTTCAACAGGGTCTCTGCGACAGGATGAAAACACCACCACCAAACTCAATAGCAATACAATTGACTTTTTCATACTAAGGTATATTTTTGACCTCTAACGTACTTGTTCCTATTTTAGTTTTAGATATTTCCCCGAAAAGAAAACTTTTTGTTATTTAATTGGTTAATGCAACTATTAAAAAAATAATCATGAAAAAGCTACAACTGTTTTTTTTACTTGCGGGATTTATCCTCGCAGTCACATCCCTTTTAACACTACAAAGCAGTTCGGGTGGATTTGGCGGCAATGCCACCGGGATGCCGGGAGCTTCAACCTGTGCCAATTGTCATGGAACCCTGAATACGGGCGGAATTACCGTTACGGGTTTTCCCGGCACTTACAGTCCCGGAGTAACTTACAGTATCACACTCAATATCGACCAATCATCAGGCACTAACGGTTTTCAAGCGACAATTATCAATAGTTCAGGCAACTCCGTAGGCAACCTCACCTCCGGAACGGGCAG
>PXEK01000027.1 GCA_003564735.1 Cryomorphaceae bacterium | reverse complement strand
GGAGATCAAGTACTGCCGCGCGAAGTGTACGACAAAATAAAGTCTGACACTCTAAAAGCCGTTCGCGGTACCGTACAAGCCGATATCCTTAAAGAAGATCAGGCTCAAAACACATGTATTTTTAGCACCGAGTTCGCCCTACGTTTGATGGGGGATGTACAGGAGTACTTCATTACCGAAGGTGTACGGAATTTCTATTCCGTATCTATCTCAGGTTATCACATCGCTGAGGCCGGCGCCAACCCGATTACCCAATTGGCGTTTACGTTGGCCAACGGATTTACCTACGTGGAGTACTACTTGAGTCGAGGTATGGACATCAATAAATTCGGCCCCAACCTTTCGTTCTTTTTCTCCAACGGTATCGACCCCGAATATGCCGTTATCGGTAGGGTAGCTCGCCGACTTTGGGCAAAGGCTCTGAAAGAAAAATACGGCGCTAATCCGCGCGCTCAAATGCTAAAATACCACATTCAAACCAGTGGTCGCTCGCTGCACGCGCAAGAGATTGATTTTAATGATATCCGTACCACGTTACAAGCACTTTACGCGATATACGATAACTGTAACTCTTTACACACCAATGCTTACGATGAGGCTATTACCACACCTACAGAGCACTCTGTACGCCGTGCCATGGCCATTCAGTTGATTATCAATAAAGAGTTGGGGCTCGCGAAAAACGAAAACCCGATGCAGGGTTCGTTTATCACTGAAGAGCTTACCGATTTAGTGGAAGAAGCGGTGTTGATGGAATTTGAACGCATCACTGAACGAGGCGGTGTATTGGGAGCGATGGAAACGATGTACCAGCGCAGCAAAATTCAAGAAGAGTCGCTGTATTACGAAACGCTCAAGCATAACGGCGAGTTCCCGATTATTGGGGTGAATACTTTCTTGAGTGCCGAAGGTAGTCCTACACTTACTCCGGGCGAAGTGATTCGCGCTTCAACGGAGGAGAAGGAGCAGCAAATTGACACTGTACAAGAATTGCAAAGCCGACAAAAAGAGCGTTCTAAAAAGTTGCTTAGAGATTTGCAAATATCAGCGGTGGAGAACAAAAACATGTTCGCCGAGTTGATGGAGGTTTGTAAGTACTGCTCGCTGGGTGAAATCACCGAAGCTCTGTTTGAAGTGGGAGGTAAGTACCGCCGCAACATGTAAAATCGAAAGTTGCTTTTACGCTCGGGTTTACAAGTTCAAATCTCGAGACAACTCATCAAAAAGTCGGGTCACAACCCGACTTTTTTTGTACAGAGCCAAAAAGTAATTAAACCTTCTTGTGTGCAGACAAATGGTAAATGTGGAACTACCTTGGGGTACTTGTTCGCTATGAAATACCTTACCTGTTCACATCGCGGCCGGGTCGAAATGTTTTGTTTCTACCGGGGCAGTAGAGGGAAACAATGAATTGCAGATCATCGCTTAGTTGGTGTGCCGGTTCAATGAAAGACCGGCCTTCGTAAAACCGCTTACTTTTTGTGAGAAATTGAATTCCAAATGTGCCGGCGTTAAATACGCTTAGTTTGATTTGGTTTGCCTACTTTTGAGGGATAAATAGGCGGAAGGCCGCGTAGTTAAGCATTAAGAGAAACGAGTGTTTTTTCGATAATTTAGAATTTAAAGAGAATGGCAACAGTAGACAATATACGAAATAAATTGATAGATAAGATATTATCTATCAGAAATAAAGATTTTTTAGTCGCTTTGGACAAATTAATCTCATCGAGTTCTTCAGAATCTGACATTATAAATTTGACTAAAGAGCAAAAAATCATGTTGGAAATGAGTGAGCAGGATATTAAAAACGGAAAACTGATCTCTCAAGAAGCCATGGATAAAAGAAATTTGGAATGGCTAAGCGCAAAGTAGTTTGGACTCGAACAGCCGACATTCAATTCGTTGGAATCTTAGAATATTGGTTGAATAGAAATAAGTCAAATACCTACTCAAAAAAGCTTGTGAAATTAGTTTCGGAAAGAACTAAACAAATAGCTCAACAACCATTAATTTTCAAAGCTACTGATTTCAAAGACACGAGGGTCGCTTCATTGTGGAATTTTAGTATTTACTTTAAGTATCACGACGAAAAAATAATAGTTATTGCTTTTTGGGATAATAGACAAAACCCCGGTAAACTCTTGAAAATATTGGAAAGCAAAAAATAATGTTGCTTGAGAGTGCAGAACAAAAATGGCGAAATAATTCTTAAACAAAAGTTATGCCTACTTGTGAGGGATTAAAGGGAGTTTTTAAATCAATCAGCACTTCCGGAAAATGACTCGTGAATATTTCTCTGTTCCGTTTCTTCATGTAAAGCGTCATTTACGGAGTCAATAAAATAACTCCCGCAACTCAAAGCTCCATAAATCAATCCGCAAATTATTGTCTTTCTTTAGCTGCGAAGCGCCTCTTTACTAAAAGTAAAAATCGCTCAACGGCTTCGTTCTCGATATCCCAACTGAATTGAACTGTCAGTTGCGCGTTGATGAGTCGCTCCGCATCTGCCAAACTTTCGAGGTGATTCAGTTCGTTGAGGGCTTTATTGAATGCCTCCATGTTACCGTTGAACAACTCATTGGCAAATAAGAACCTCTCGTTCAATCCCACTGCGGCTTTGAGATCCGTTAACGGCGTGTTGCCCAATTGATCGGTAAAGCCGGGCTCCAAGTGTAATTTGATTTTTCCCCCTTCGGCGTTTGTGGCAGGCTCGGGCTCACGAGCAGGCATTTCCTCAGGTTGTTGTTCGCTTACGGGAGTTGTTTCAGCAGGTTCTTCCGGGGTTTCGTCGGCTTTTTCTTCTTCCTCCGGCGCGATTTCTTTTTCTTGCTCAGCTTCGGGCTGCGGCTCTTCTTGGGGTGTTGAAGTGGTTTCAGATTCCTCAACTGTGTCCGGCTCTTCTTCCACAACCGGTTCGGGTTGAGGTTCCGGCTCTTCATCAACTTCGTTTACGGGGCTTTCTGCCGGCGTTTCCTCAGGTGGGGTCTCATCGGGTAAATCGCTTTTTTCGGCGGGTTCCGTCACCGGCGCCGGGGCGGGTTCTGACCGAGATGAGGAAGCTTCTTGTTCTTCAATTTCGGCTTGCTCAAGCAGGTGCCTTACGACACGCAATTGTTGGGTTGCGCTTTGCAGTTCAAACGCGGCTTTACTCAATGTTTCTAAGGTACCTCCCTTATAATCATTAAGTTGGATAGATGCGATGCTGTCGCGCAATTCACTAATTTGTTTTGTGAGTGATTTTTGGGTGTCGATTAACTGATTTCTCATTACGTTTGTACTTGCTTGAGGTGAAACGCAAATGTAGGGTGTTTCATATTTTTAGCGGTGTGAATATAACGGCTATTTAAATTTTTTGAATGTTTCTTGAGGATACGATAAACCCCGGCTCAAAAAGCGGGTGGATTGAGGTAATTTGCGGTTCTATGTTTTCGGGTAAAACCGAGGAGTTAATAAGACGTTTAAAACGTGCGGAGTTCGCCAAACAAAAGGTGGAGATTTTTAAACCTAATGTGGATACGCGGTACGCTGAGGAAGAGGTGGTTTCACACGATGAAAACAGTATTCGCTCCACGCCGGTTCCCTCTTCGAGCAATATTCCTATTTTGGCTGATGGCGTGGATGTGGTGGGAATTGACGAGGCGCAGTTTTTCGATTCGGAATTGGTGGAGGTTTGTACGCAACTGGCCAATCGCGGTACGCGTGTGATTGTGGCCGGTTTGGATATGGACTACGCCGGAAAACCTTTTGGGCCCATACCGGCACTGATGGCTGTTGCCGAGTATGTAACAAAGGTTCACGCGGTGTGCGTAAGATGCGGCAATTTGGCGAATCATTCGCACCGACTCAGCTCAAGTGACGACCTTGTGGTTTTAGGCGAGAAAAATGAATACGAACCGCTGTGCCGATCTTGCTTTTACGGTTTTAAAGAGAAGAATAAAGTGGTATGAATTTTACCCTTCATG
>PXEK01000163.1 GCA_003564735.1 Cryomorphaceae bacterium | reverse complement strand
ATAAAAAAAACACTATTTATGCTCTGCATATTCTTTGCGACCGCGTGCAGCGATATGCTTGACAACCCTACGCGCGACACTGAGGTTCTTGTTCCACTCACTTCCGGAACGCTCAAAATACAAAACGCTATTGAAGAGGAGAATAAAAACATTGCTGAAGACGGCAGAATCAGCATCATATACAAGCAAAACCTCTTTACCAACACCGTAAACGCCCCGGTTCAAATAGGCGATGCCTCAGGCAGTTTAACATATACAGCGCAACAGCCACAAACCTACAACCCGGGAAATTTCATTTTTGGTCAGAACCAAAACATACCGTTCGCCTCCAACAACTCTTACAGGAAAGTACTATTCACTCAACTTCGGTTTAATGCTGAACTCACAACCGATATTTCTGACGACGTGAATTACCGATTGTCCTTTCCCGAATTTAAGCAAAACGGAAATAACGTTAGCTTTCTTCTACAACCCGATGCCAACGGTAATTATACCGTAAATGAAAAACTCACGAACGTTGTTGCCGATTTAACAGGGCAAAACAAAAACCTTCTCAACAACGCACACTTAATCCTAATTGCCACAGCGGGAGACGGTGTTGTTAGCCTAAATGCCGGAGACGAAGTAGAACTGAATCTTTCAATTACAGAAACGGAAATCGAATTCGGCAGGGGAAGCTTCACCACCCAAAACCTTCCCTTACAATCTGCGGAAAAACTTACATCCTTCAGTAATTTTTCATCGGGTACACTTTCCCCTTCTAATGCCACCTTAGATGTTACTATCGAAAATAGAACCGGCGTTTTCGCCACTTTGGATATCGAAAGTATTGAATCTGTAAAAAGCGAAACAGGCTCTACCATAAAACTCGTCTCCGATGCGCTTTCAAGACCTGTTCATATATCTCCGGCGCCGTTCAAATATCAAACCCTAACAGCGGAGAAACCCTCAATTCGGGCATTTCAAATCACCGCTCAAAATAGTAACATAAATGAATTTATTGGCCAATTACCCGATGTAATCGAGCAAAGTGCTTCACTTGTTATAAACCCGCGAGGCAACAACACATCGGCGAACGACTTCATTCGAAAAGACCAAGGAATCACCGCCGTGGGAACGTTGAATGTGCCTTTACGTTTAGCAGCGGCCCAATTGGTTCTGACCGAAAAATACGCCTTTGATTTACAGGAAAATCAACGCGAAACCACCGATCGCATTCAAGCCGGCCGACTCTTACTCAATACCGCTAACGGCTACCCTCTGGACGCCGAAATACAAGGATACTTCATTGATGAACAAGGGAATATTTTGGACTCGCTGTTTAGCGAAACGGCACATGTGACCGCGGCAAACATCGATGAAAACAACGAAACGGTTATAGAACCCGTGAGAGAACAATTCGAAGTACCTCTAAGTCCCCAACTTATTGATCGCCTTTACCTTGCCGGTAAAATAGAGTTTAAACTAACTTTGAACACACCTAATGACGGCGCTCCCGTCCCGTTTTTTGATCATTATGCAATGCATTTGGATTTAGCGGGAGACCTCATTTACAAATTGGATTTACGCTGATATGAGATTAAGATTGCTCATACTTTTTTGTGTTTTTTCGCTGCAAGGTTTAGCTCAAAATTACAGCTATACATCTGTTTCCAATGATTTATTTGAAAACGGTGGGGTTGAAATTTACGGCGAGGGGGGAATAAACTCTACTACGTTCACCGGGAGTTTTTTTGCCGGACTACTCGACGGCACGCATTATGATAACCAAACGCTAAGAAGTATTACCGATAGAGCCGGTGCTACAAACAGACTGGGTTTTGATACTCACACGGGATTCTCCACCGCATTTAAACTCAACAAGAAAAACAATGACAATTTATTGTTCACCTTGAGCGCAGGATTCAAAACACATTTCAACTCATCGTATTCAGCCGATGCACTTGATGTTTTCCTCAAGGGCAACGCGGCCTTCGCAGGCAGGGAGGCTCAATTCGACAACCTACACGCCACATACTTGGAATACTCTCAGGTAAAAGCGGGATTGCATAAAAAAACGGCCTCAGGTCAAAGGTTTGGAGTGGCGATAGGCCTAAATTTGGGCAGATCCATGTTCACCATAGACTCACCGTTTGCCCGTATGTACACCCACTCTATCGGTAACGCACTTCGGTTTAACGTTTTGGCTGAAGCCGATTATACATCACACAGCGGTGAATCCGCTTCGGGAATCAACGGCATTGGGGCGGGGCTGGATTTTTACTTTGAACAAGAAATAAATCTTTCGGGAGATCCCAAAAACAAAGGTTTTTTACGATTTGAAGTGCAGGACTTCGGCTTTATTACATTCAACCAAAATACTAAAAATACGGTAATGGATACCCTTTACTTTTATCGCGGTTCTGATGTAGGCACTTTCCCCAATAGAAGGGGCGAAGAAATTGCTCTCCTTGATATCGGTGATGCAAGGGATCTTGCTACAAAAACGGCAAGCAACGTGTCCAAGACCGTTTGGCTACCCTTTTGGTTGCGAGTTCGCGGATATCAAGACTTTGATTCTTTCGATGTTACCGCCGGCACCGATTTTCGTGTAAACGCCGGTTTTGCTCCCTACGTATTTACGCATGTGCGAAAGCACATTGGTAAAGCATGGAAAGCCGGTATCATTACAGGAGCCGGGGGTTACGGGACGGGCAACCTGGGCTTTTCACTTCACTTCGAAAATGCCGGTTGGGCGTTGGGAATCATTTCTCAAAATGTTGAAGGTGTAGTTTTTAGTAATAGCGCAGGAGGCCTGCACGGCGGTATAAGCATTCAAAAAAGATTCAGTAAATAACAATCCTAACCGTGAGTGCAATTAAATGATTACAAATGTCTCGCGCGTTTAAAGGATTTGATAATATGAAGCTAATACAATCAACATCACGATCGCCGACCCAACAAAAAAATTCCACCCATAAATAAAAATAAGTGCATTTCCTTAATGCACCGCAATCTCCCGCTTGTAGGTTAATTATTTATCAGTACTTTTGTCCAAATTCTAAAAACAGAAAAAAATGAAAAAATTAAAATTTTTCCCCGCCGTAATAGCACTGGGTCTATTTTTTACGTCTTGCGATGATGCAGGCACCTCACAACAAGCTGAAAGTACTGCTGACGATTCTGAAAAACAAGAAGAAACTCACGAGCCGATTACCATGATGGCAAACGCCGACGAAAGTCAAGTGCAGTGGGCAGGTACATTGGTTGGTGTTTACACACACAAAGGTTACGTACCCGTTCACGAAGGTGAATTAACACTTGAAGGGAATACCGTAACAGGAGGCTCTTTCGTAATTGACTTATCTACCATTGTTCCTACTGACGATAATTATGAGCCTGAAGAAGGTAAAGGTAAAGAAGATTTAGTAAATCATTTACAGGCTGATGATTTCTTCCATGTTGAAGAATATCCTACAGCTCACTTTAAAGTTACTGGCCACAACCCTGAAACAAATGAAATTACGGGCATAGCTACCATTCGCGGTATTGAAGGTGAAGAAACACTTACTAACGTGACGATTAACCCCGAAACGGGTGAAGCTAAGGGCAAGTTGGCTATTGACCGTCAAAAGTATGATGTTTCATTCAAGCACCCTGTAGAAGACATGGTTCTTTCTGATGAAATTAAGCTTGACGTTTCTTTGAAACTCAACCCTAAATCGTAAATCGAATTTACAGATAAAAAAAAGCGGCTTAAGCCGCTTTTTTTTTGCCTCTATTTCTGATTTATCGAAACTTTATAGACTTCCGGATAAGAAGAGTATCACTCTCAAAAAGTATAAGTAAACCTCAATGCGTTACCCGTAAAACTGAGTCCCTCTATTATAGGATGGAGGGATTTTGAGTGGTTATTTAAAACCAAGTACAATGCCCAATCAAAAGCCATCAAAAAACCGCCCTGCAAAAGCAACGAGTTACCGT
>PXEK01000077.1 GCA_003564735.1 Cryomorphaceae bacterium | reverse complement strand
CCAGCATGTCTTGGATAATCTTGGGAGTAAGATCATCGGAGTTTTAGATGGAGGCCCTTGCGCCATTGGTTTGGAATCAACGATCATTGATGTTCGTACTACCCAACCAGCTATTTTGCGCCATGGCGCCATTACCACGGAAGAACTTGAGGCAAAAACCAACCTCAATTTCTCATCTCCGCAAGCATGTATGCCCAATCAGATTGTTCCAGGGCAAATATCACACCACTACAGCCCCGGGGTTCCGATGGAAATCCGAAGCAAGATTAAAGAAAATGATGTAACTACTCAAGAAGGAATTGCTTGGGTCTTTTTTCAAAAACCTTTTTTCTCGAAAAAAACTCCCCTTAATTGGTTTTGGTTAACCCATAGTGGATCGATGGAAGAAGCAGCCCAAACACTGTTTTCGCTGCTTCGCCATTTATCCAAAAACAAATTCTCCAAACTAGTAGTGGAATTGGCTCCCCCAAAGGGGTTGGGTATGGCGATCAATGATCGACTAAAAAGAGCGGCGGCGAGAGAAACGCAAATTCCCTCGCCGCCGAAAACTTAACGCACTACCAACTAAAGTCAGCGCAAAGGCTCTTCAGCCGCTTTCTTTGACTTGGGAGAATAGTAATCGTAATATGACTTGTCGTAGTATTGTGCGTAATAGTATTGCGAAACCGACAAGTTCAAATTATTCAAAACGGCTCCAAATACTGGAACATTGGATTCCATCAGCCTACGGGCATTCAATTTAGCGGCTTTCCGTTTAACCTTGTTGAATTTAATCGTGAACAAAACCCCGTCAACGAGAGGCAGGATGATCAAGGCATCGCTTACGGCTGCCAAAGGAGGCGTGTCAAAAATGATGCGATCATACCTTCTGCGAGCTTCGGCGACCAGTTTTTCAAAGTTCTTGCTGCTCAAAATCTGGGTTGGGTTTTTAGCCCGACCACCGGTTGAAAGAACATCCAAGTTCGGAGAGATATCTTTTTGAACAATTTCATCAAAAGGAGTTTCTTGAACACAATAATCAATCACGCCTGCTTTGTTTTCCAGTTCCAACGACTTGTGAACATTGGGCATACGCAAATCACAATCAATGATCAGAGTCCGTTCCCCATGGGACGAAAATGTTGTGGCCAAATTGGTGGATGTAAACGTCTTACCTTCACCCGGAACGCTGCTGGTGACAAGCATGCACTGGGCGAATTTACTTTCGTTGTTTAACTTGAGGCTGGAATGCAACGTTCGAAAAGATTCTACAACTTGCCTGTCCAACTCATTAATCACCACTCGCGCTTTTTGCTGAGCTGACAACTTCTTAATCTCTGGCACAATTCCCAAGAGCGTCAAGCCGACCACATTTTCGATATCGAAGGCAGTCTTAACTCTATCATCAATAAATGCTACAAAAAATGCCACGCCGAAACCAAGGCCCAATCCCCCAATTACACCCATCGCCAAATTCAGGGTAACATTAGGACTGACGGGACGAATGGGCACACTTGCACGATCAACAATTCTAGCACTGGGGGTTTCAATTGAACTACTGATGGCAGTATCCCGCATGCGTCCAACCAAGTACATGTAAAGCTGTTGATTAACGGACGCTTCTCTTTCGAGATTATCAAATTCAACGGCAAGGCGGCTCATGCGAAGCATCTCTTCTTCCTGTTGGGCCAAAGATAGATTAACTTGTTCTAAATTGCGTTTGGCAGCTTCGTAACCCGCCACTATTTTAGAAACTGCAGAATTAATTGCCCCGTCCAATTCTTTTTGTGCTTGCTCCAGGGCTTGCCGGGCTTGAATCATTTGTGGATGACGATCACGGTAGCGTTCAGAAAGATTAGCCACTTGAATTCGTTGGACGGATAATCTGGACTGCAATTCTGAAACCAGTGGTTGACCTGAAATCAACCCCAAATCAGTAAGAGGTCTTCCCTGCTCCTTAAATCGTTGTATAGTTAAATAAGACGTTTCGGCCTCAGAGAATTGTTGCCCTATCTCTGCCGACATCATGTTCAAACGGCGTAATCTTTCAGTTGCGATATCGCGATCACGATCAAGCGAAACAAGTCCTTCCCGTTCTCGATAGGCTTGAATTCTGAACTCGACTTCCTCAACTTTTTGCCTTTGTTGCTCAGCACGGGACTGCAGATCTTCGACCGTCCTCATGGATTCCTCAATTCTGGTTCGAAGATTGCTGTCGATGTATTCTTCGGCAAAATAATTGGCCACTCTGGCAGCAATTTCCCTATCTGGATGAGAGTAACTGACCCCAACCACCAAACTCATCCGAATTGGGGCAACGGAGCGATTTCTTCCCAAAACCTCAATTGGGGTTAGAGGATCTCCGGCACCGCCTTTTTCATAAGGAGCCATAAACCGTCTCATCTCCTCACCGGTGATTCTTTCCGCGACACGTTCTATGATGCGACCACTGCTTAGAATTTGAACCTGGGTGTTGAAATCTTCAGTTGAAAAAATTCTTATCTCATCACCAATATCACCCATCATGTTAACAGGCTTGGCTTCTTGCCGCAGAATATTAACAGTGGCTGTGGCTCGATAAATCGGGGTTTGAGTTAAGGTATATACAATAGCCAGTGAAAAAACGACTAAAAATCCAATAAGCACGTACCATATACGTTCCCTAAGGATAACAAGGTAATCTTTAATTCCTTTTTGTGGTCCTGATGAGGATTCACCACCATAGCCGTAGCCATACCCTTCATCATAGTAGTAATACCCACTTGATGAGTCCGGGGACTTTTTAAAATTGTCCTGATTTTGATTGTCCTTTGCCATCTTGAACGACTTGTTTGAAAGACTTAAACTATTATGGTGATAAATTAAATTCTTCTTTCCGGAACAAAAATGAAATCATCTTTTTGCAAAGGAATGTTTGGTGAACGACCTTGTATAATGTCATCAATATTGACCGTAATGGTTTCAACCTTCCCATCCGGCCCAGTTCTTGTCAAAACCACATTATTTGAGCGACCAAGCCTGCTTACACCTCCAGCCCTTGATATTGCATCAACAATTGTCATGCTTTCCTCTGGCGGAAACACAACTGTCCCTGGTTGGTTAACCGATCCAATTACATTAACCCTGCGTTGAGCATATTCCAGAATCAACAAATTAAGTTGGGGCCTAACCAGATAATCCCTATCATATAATTCGCGCAATAGGTTTTCGACTTCTCTTATGGTTAACCCCTGAATGTTAACTGGACCAATTAAGGGAAAATGATATTCCCCATCTTGAGGCACTCTAAATTGGGTTTCAAGGTCTGGCTCCTGATAAATCTGCAGGCGAACAATGTCAGAAGGTTGCAAAACATAATTTGGGCTGGGAGCGCTTGTTTCTCCAAAACCAACGTGAATTAACCCAAAAAGGGCAACAAATGAGAGAATAATGTTTTTCTTGAATTTCATGGCAACCTCTACGACAAACAAAAAAAGAAGAAGATCAAATTTTTTTTGATCTTCTTCATTTCGCTAAAAGCGATTTACTATCAATTAGTAACGTAACGAAGCCGACAAACTGAAAATGTTTTGGTCAAAA
Organism: Cryomorphaceae bacterium; assembly: GCA_003564735.1. Classification (GTDB taxonomy): domain Bacteria; phylum Bacteroidota; class Bacteroidia; order Flavobacteriales_G; family Salibacteraceae; genus Salibacter. Next base: position 431 of record PXEK01000077.1, on the reverse strand, counting down.
TCCAAGACCTGAACAGTTGAATCGTTACTTCTGAAAATATATCCTGCGGATAAAGTAAGATACACATTTGGGGTATAGTTGAGCCCCACATTCAAGTCAAAAGTGTCATCTTCTCTGTTGATGCCTTGCCAACGGCGTTCAACATAATTCAAACCACCTTGTGCTGATACTAAATGATTAAATGCATACCTGGCCCCAAGCGATCCACCGGTGGAAGTAACTGACGTGGCATCGCCGGCTACTCCAAAATCTCTAAAGAGTCCTGTCAGAATGGTTAATTTAGGAGTTGCAAAGTAGGAGAAATCAATATCAGCCGACATGGTGCTGCGGCTGCCGGAGCCAACTCCCCGAAAAGATCGGTCTTGGTAACCAACACGGCCTTCCCCTTGCAATTTGGGAAGAATCTCACCACGAACTCCAACATTGAAGTT
>PXEK01000376.1 GCA_003564735.1 Cryomorphaceae bacterium | reverse complement strand
CACCGCCTCCCGGGTATTTTGGGATGAATGTAGCCATGAACAAAAAAGGATACGCCGGTTTTGATGAGGTTTTGGAAAAAGGCATGAAGGCGCTAACTCCTGAGGAGTTTGAAAGCGTTGCCGATACAACGGGCGCGTTGATTTTAGATACGCGTGATGCCGGCGATTTTGCCAAAGGCTTTGTGCCCAACTCCATCAATATTGGACTCGACGGTGATTTCGCCCCGTGGGTAGGCGCCATGATTGTGGATGTGCAACAGCCTATTTTATTGGTTACGTATGAGGGAAGTGAAGAGGAAGCCGTTACGCGATTGAGTCGTGTAGGGTTTGACAATGTGATCGGCTACTTGAAAGGAAGTTTTGAAAGTTGGAAAAAAGAAGGCAATGAAGTGGATACGGTAAATCGTATCACCGCTGAGGAGTTCACCTCTAAGTTTAAAGTTGGTGAGAGCACTGTTTTTGACGTGCGAAAAGAGAGCGAATATATGGCTGAGCATGTCGAAGAGTCATTCAACAAACCACTTGATTTCATAAATGAGTGGGTATCGAACGTGGATTCCGAGGAGCCTTTCTTTGTGCATTGCGCCGGCGGATATAGAAGTATGATTGCTTCCAGTATTTTGCAATCTCGCGGCATTAGAAACTTTTATGAGGTTGAAGGCGGTTTTAAAGCCATTGCCGAAGCAGGCGCCCCAAAGACCGATTTTGTTTGTCCAAGTAAGGTGATGCCAAAATCGTAAGGGTAATCCCAATATTTTATTCAGAACCAAAAGCAAAAACAAAAACAAATGGGACTATTTGATTTATTTAAAAGCAACACGATTACCGATGAAGAGTTATCGGGATTGATTAATGACGGCGCTTTTTTGGCCGATGTAAGAACACCGGGTGAATTCGCCGCGGGCAGCGCTAAAGGTGCCGTGAATATACCGCTCGACAGCGTTACTGCCGAGATCGACAAATTCAAAGGTAAAAAACACATTGTAGTGTTTTGTCGCAGCGGCAATCGCTCTTCTCAAGCCAAACAGATTTTGGAAAGTCAAGGCATTGAGAATGTAACAAACGGGGAAACGGTTGAGCGTGTAAGTCACGCTCAATCCATCTAATTTTATTGAAACAATAAAAAGTTTAGCAATGAGTGATATGTTGAAAATATTAATTCCCACCGGCTTTGACGAGCAGTCAGAGTTCGCCTATATCATGGCAAAAAACATCCTGGAAAAAATTCCGGGAGAAATCACGTTTCTTCATGTGATCAATGCACCCGATACGGTGACCATGGACAAAGAAGGGAGTATTTCTACGTGCGGTGAAATTGACGAAGATTATCTCGTGCAAATGAGGGATAAGGCTCGAGGCGAATTCGACAAGCTTAAAGCCAAAGTGGGCCAAGAAGTGAAGAGCTCAATTGTGGCCGGTAAATTGACTGAGCGTATTATTGCGGAGGCCGATGAGGGCGGTTTTGATTTAATTGTTTTGGGTACCAAAAGTGCCTCGGGCTTAAGTCAATTGTTGTCATCAACAGAGGCGCAAATCATCACCCGTAAATCTGAGGTTCCCGTGCTTTCTCTCATGTGTGATCGGTCACATTTCGAGTTGAAGAACATCGCCTTGGTGCAAAACTTTAGCGAGTGTAAAAATACCACGGTTGATGTGTTGGGTCTTTTTGCGAATCGTTTTAATGCTCAAGTACATCTGCTGCAAATCACTAATGAAAGTGATGATACCGATGAGCAAACGGTATCGGGAAACATGGAAACCTTTGCTAAAAATAACGGTCTCATCAACTACAAAACGCATATTCTGAGAGATTCTGACGTGCACAACGGCGTAATTCACTTTAACCAAATGCACAATGTAGATGTGGTTTTTGCCGGCACTCACGGCACGGGCAGTTTATTTCACACAAGCGCTGCTGAAAAGTTGGTGAATGAAATGTATAAACCGGTAATCACGTTTAGAATAAAGTAGTGATTGAGCCCCGGTAAACACGTGGGCTATGCAAACGGGTTGGGGGTTCTGACCAAAAATAAGAACCTGAAATAAAGGTGGAAATCCTTTTTAAGGATGTGTTTTTCGCTTTTGTAAATGGATAGTTAAATATTTAAATTGACAGAAAATAGTTATGATTGATTTTTTAATTCAACCTTGGTCTTGGTGGTTCTCCGGATTGGTGATTTCCGCCGTAATGTTCATCTTGCTCTTTTTTGGCAAGTCTTTCGGATTTTCGGCAAACTTGCGGACTATATGTGCCGCATCGGGCGCGGGGAAAAAAGTGGAGTTTTTCAACTTTGATTGGAAAAAGCAGGTGTGGAATTTGGTGTTTTTGATAGGTGCGGTGTTGGGCGGATTTATAGCCGCAAATTTCCTCACTCCTGAGGGGTACGTACCTCAAATTGCCGAGAGCACCATCACCGATTTACAGGCACTTGGGTTTAGCGCACCCGAATCGATTCAGCCCGGGGAGTTGTTCTCCTCGTCTCAGGCAACCGATCCAAAAGTTTGGCTCATTCTGGCTGTGGGTGGTTTGTTGGTAGGTTTTGGAGCACGGTATGCCGGCGGATGTACGTCGGGACACGCCATAAGCGGAATTTCAGATTTGCAAATTCCGTCCATTATCGCCGTTGTGGGTTTTTTCATCGGCGGCTTGGTCATGACGTTTTTAATTTTCCCTTTTATTTTCGGGTAATGTGTAATCAACAATTATAATTTTCACAAGATGAAGTTTTTAAAATATTTATTGGTAGGTGTGGTATTTGGTATCGTAATGACAAAATCTGAAGCGATATCGTGGTACAGGATTCAGGAAATGTTCAGGTTTCAAGATTTTCATATGTATGGAATCATCGGCACTGCAGTAACTTTGGGAGTTATTGGTGTAGCGCTCATCAAAAAGTTTAAAATGAGAGATGTTCAAGGCAACCCGATTATGTTTTTCCCGAAAAATAAATCCATAGCGCGCTATCTCATTGGAGGTACTGTATTCGGTTTGGGATGGGCATTGAGCGGCGCATGCCCCGGTCCCATGGTGGTGAACATCGGCTACGGCTATTTCATGTTTGCCGTTGTATTCCTTTTCGCGATTATTGGCACGTATATTTACGGAGCCATTAAGCATCGCCTGCCTCATTAACACGAGTAATTAAGCATGTTTTGATCGCGCTCTTACTTTTTAGTTTGGGCGGTGGTCAGAACCACATAGGAAAATGAAAATGAATTTTTCGGTAACACTTCGGTTTGTTGCGGCGGTCATAGTGCTCGTTCACCAAACGCCGGCTGTTGCACAGCATGAAACAAACGGTCATCATATTGCGGCAGACTCCGATTCATTGCCGAGAACGCTCGGTAGAGATTTGGATAAGGGATTATTTGAGTTTCACGCACGCTCGTTTTACATGCACACGAAAAACCGGGGCGACTTGTTGGATTACAACGCCTTGGCAACAGGTGCCGGAATCGCTTATGAGAGTCCGCGTTGGAAGGGCTTTCGGTTTGGGTTCAGTGGTTTTTTTGTTTTTCAGTTGGCTGAGCACAATATTTATCGTGAAGATGAAATCACGGGAAATACCAATAGGTATGAACTGCTGTTGTTTGATATGAATGACTTCTCAAACCGCAGTGACTTGGACCGACTTGAAGAGCTTTTTCTCGAATACAAATACAAAAATCTCAAATTAAAATTCGGTAGGCAATACTTTGACTCTCCCTTTCTTAACGAGCAAGACAATAGAATGAGAGCCAACCTGTTTTCGGGAATTACCGGAACCTATCAAGCGGGCAATTGGAATTTTACGGGAGCCCTTTTCGATGCCGTTACCATTCGTGGTACGGTGGAATGGTACAGCATTGAAGATTCATACGGTGTGTATCCGTTTGGTAGGAATCCTTTTGGTGAGCCTTCTCAATACCGTGGGAATATTGATACTCGCGGCATTGCCGTGGCCGGGGTGAGTCGGGAAGGTAATAACGGTAAATTTAAGGCGTGGAATTATT
>PXEK01000169.1 GCA_003564735.1 Cryomorphaceae bacterium | reverse complement strand
TCACTGCGTTCAACCTTTGCGGCCAAAGGAGCATATTTAATCGCGTTGGTGTGGATCCCGTTTCTACCGGTAATATGGAAAATCCTTACGGAATAACAGTGTATCCCAACCCAAGTAACGGGTTGTTCAACGTAGAACTCGCTGCCGATCAACTCGAGAATGTGCGACTTGAAATCCTCGACATGCAAGGAAGGTTGATTCAATTAGAGCAAGTTGGGATCGTCAACGGTAAACTTACTCACCAAGTGAATTTGAATAACGTGGCGTCAGGTATTTATTTGGTTAAAGTAGTTTCAAATGACGAAGTGATATCCATTGAGAGGGTATCGGTACAATAATTTTCTCATAAAATATGAGCTTAAAATGCCCGGGAAAATCGGGCATTTTTATTTCTACTACCTTCCAACCCGTGCTTATCCGGTATAAGTTACCTTTGCAATATGAATTGGAAAGCAGCCATCCCTAACTCATTTACACTGGGAAACCTCTTGTGCGGTTGTTTGGGAATCATTGCCTGTTTTGAGGAGTCTATGCTCACCGCCTCTATATTCATCGCTATAGCCGGTATTCTCGACTTTTTTGATGGTTTCGTGGCTCGAGCCCTCGGCGTAAACGGGGAACTGGGAAAACAACTTGACTCGCTGGCTGATGCCGTTACCTTTGGGGTTTTACCCGGCATAATGATGTTTCAATGGATTTCCATTTCACTTGGCGATTACTTTATTCCATTTTTTGAACGCGACATATCAAATCAACTATTGGCCGGTGTAGGATTGCTAGTGGCATTATTTTCTGTGCTGCGTCTTGCCATATTTAATATTGATACCAAACAATCTGATGTTTTTATAGGTGTGCCCACCCCCGCAAACGCTGTATTCATAGCCTCTTTTCCTCTCATTATGCAGTGGCAACTCAATGTGAACTATTACAGCCCGACCACTGATCCCGAAATACTCAGTTACATCGTAAGAATGAACTTTTTAACCCCGTATGAGTTTTCACTTTTACAGTTGTTATGGTCTCCCGCATTCCATATCTCGGTTTCTCTTATTTCGGCAGGTTTGTTGGTAGCTCCCTTTCCTCTGCTCAATTTTAAATTTAAAAACTTCAGTTTTAGCGATAATAAACATCGCTATATCTTTTTGGCACTCGTAATCGTTTGCATCGCCTTGGTCTTTTTACCCTATGTACCTTTTTTACGCGCATTGCGTTTGCCATTCTTAGATTATTCAGTTATCCCTATAATTATACTTTTGTACATTGTTTATTCATTTATACTATTCATAATTAAACCCCGTAAGTAATGGAATACAAGGCCTTAATCAATATTTTACCGCATGAAGTATTACTCGACCCCCAAGGAAAAGCTGTAATGGAAGGACTAAAAAACTTGGGCATTCAAAATGTTGACAGCGTGCGCTTGGGTAAAAGAATTACCATGAACATCACTGCCGATTCAAAACAAAAAGCCGAAGAAGCTACGCAAAAGGCATGTGAAGAACTTCTTGCCAACAAAATCATGGATTACTTTGAATTTGAGGTTGTAGAACTTCAAAAGGCATAATATTTTGGTCAGAACCGACACCGGTCAATCCATTGCGAAAGGGCTGAACCACAACAGAGGGAATTAGATGGAAAAAACGCTTTTTGATAGAGCTTCAATACAAATAAAAATCACTACGGAGTGCGTACCCGAAGGTCTCCCCACACTCATAAAAGATACCGTGCTGGGGACTAATGGACTGAAATATACCCACGGTAGAGTAGATGACAGGCTTGCCCATCTGCATCACCCATACCACCTTTGGATTTCGCGCAAAAACCGCATCATAGCAAATCTTACTTTCGGAGGGTATGAAACTCTAATGACCTTTGGTAAGTGCAATGCCTACTATGTGCGTTATTTCGCCTTTCGAAGTGACTATAAAACTTCGGAAAATCAAAATAGAGAAACAAAAGGAAATAGCATTGTTAAAAAAATGGTGAGTAAAATTATGGCCAATCACCCTACGGCACAAGGTGTGGGATATGGCGAATTACATAATCATCCCGCTTTGCATTTTGCTTATATCGAACCCGACAACATGAGAAGTCTGCATCATGCCTTGGGCTTCGAGTTTAAAATCATTCGGCTTTTTCAAACCTTACCGTTTACAAGGTTAAAGCCGCGAAAAAAAGTTGAGTTCAGCAGGGTTTTAGAAAAGGAAAAACAGGGTATTGAGCAATTATTGAAAAAGCATTACTCCAATCACAATGCGCTGCAATTTCATTACTTATTCCATCATGATAATTTTTTTACCGTGAAAAGCGATTCCGGTGAAATTATAGCCGCATGCCAGGTAAATGATTGTATGTTTCACATTGAAAATACAGGAAGTAAAGTATTTAATAACGTAGTTCATGTACTTGAGTCTACCGGGATGGCCAAAAAAATCTTAGACGTAAAAAACCTTCGGTTTCTCAGTTTCGACCATCTGTATTATGCCCCGGGTAAAGAACGCGTTTTAATCGATTTGTTTGAGTCTCTTCTGTGGAAATTCCGTCTCAAACTTGCCCTCATGTGGTTTGATACCGAATCACCCTACTATAAAATGCTGCTGCAATCTCGTGAATTGGGGTGGATCAAAACACTCTATAAACCGTCACCCAATGCGGTAGTAGTGAATAGCCTGAACCTGTCTAAGGAGCAGGAAACGCAACTTGAAAATAACCCTTGGTTTATTTCTTCGTTTGACGTTACCTAATTTTAGAAACAATCTAAAGTTGGCCGGCAACCCTACTTTTTGCAAGAGCCGCCGCATCATAATCCGGCTTCATTTTAAGAGCCTTATTAATATCTTCAATTGCTCTTTGTAAATCTCCTTGTCGTTCAAAGGCGATACCTCTGTGCAAATATGACTTGTAACTCGAGGGGTTGATTTCAGTCACGCGGGTAAACATCATTTGGGCACTGTCATAAACATCCAAATACTCCAAATAAATATATCCCTTATTGAAGTAGGCGTTGTAAAAATTGGGATTGTGGCGCAGTATTGCATCATAACTTTTTATAGCCTCACGGTACTCTCCCAAACTTTCTTGCAGGTAATATGCCTTGTTGTAATGAGCTTCATACTTAGTAGAATCAACGCGTATGGCATTATCATAGTAAAACGGCGTGTGCTCATGCTCCGCCAAACCGTGCAATAACCCCAACTGAATCCAAGCATCGTAATAGTCGTTGTCTTGCTCAACCGCCGTGCGAAATGAGGAAATGGACAAATTGAGTTTTTCCTGTTCCTTGTAAGCCATGCCTTTAATCAAATAACTTTCTGCGTCATTTTCATCTTCAGCTAAAACTTTATTTACATACTTGAAAGTATTCTCGTAATCTTGCAGTATATAATAAATCCAAGCGGCTCTCCTGTTGGCACGTATGTTGGTTTCGTCTAAATCTAAAGCAGTTTCAACATCTGACATGGATTTCTCAATTTGCTTCATTTTGTAATGTAAATCAGAGCGGAAGGCGTACAGTTCAGCGTTCGCAGAATCTATCGTAACTCCTTTATCCAAAGCGCTTATGGCGTCATTGTAATTGAGCCTGGCCGCTAAATGCTTGGCTTTAGCAAAATACAGGTCAATGTCTTTCGGGTTTTTTCGAATTTGTTCATCGAAATAATCAAGCGAATCAAAACGTTCATTGTTATCTTCATTGGTGGAATTATCCTTAGCGGCTGATTTGGCTGTACTTGATTCGTTATCGCAAGCGGAAATGCCCACGGTGAGAAAAAGAAGAAAATATACGACTCTCATAATTTATTTATGTTGTTTGCGGTTTACATGTCATTTGTAACTAAAAAACGGCACTTTCACCGGGAAAAAGTTTTAGATTCTCTTAAAACATAAAGCAGTTTTCACCAATAGGGTTTCCCGTAGTACACCGTTGGGTTTTAAAGCAATCAGGCTGCAAAACGCAGCCTGATTGATTAGTGCAAAAGTAATATTTAAGAGTTGTTTGTCAACTCAAAAGGTTTTACGCTTCTTCTTTTTTGGGTTCAGCCTCTTTGGGCTCGGGGGAGAGTGCCTCTTTGATTTTGTTTTCGAGCTCTTCCATCAAGTCGGGGTTTTCCTCCAATAGTTGTTTCACCGCATCACGGCCTTGTCCTAATTTAGTATCGCCGTATGAGAACCAAGAGCCGCTCTTTTTAATCACGTTCACTTCAACTCCCATATCAATAATCTCACCCTCTTTGGAGATTCCTTTACCATACATGATATCGAATTGAGCTTTTTTAAACGGTGGTGCCACCTTATTTTTAATCACCTTCACCTTTGTGGTGTTACCCAACACTTCATCTCCCGACTTTAACTGTCCTGAACGGCGAATGTCGAGTCGCACAGATGAATAAAACTTGAGTGCATTACCGCCCGTAGTGGTTTCGGGATTTCCAAACATCACACCTATTTTCTCTCGAAGTTGATTGATAAATATAGCCGTACATTGTGTGCGGCTTACCGTTCCGGTGAGTTTTCGCAAGGCCTGTGACATCAACCTCGCTTGAAGTCCCATTTTTGAATCACCCATTTCGCCTTCAATTTCGGCTTTAGGCGTAAGCGCGGCTACCGAGTCAATAACAATGAGGTCAATGGCGCCGGACCGAATTAAATTTTCGGTTATTTCTAAGGCTTGTTCGCCATGGTCGGGTTGTGAAATCAAGAGGTTTTCGGTGTCCACGCCCAGTGCCTCCGCATAGGTGCGGTCAAAGGCGTGCTCGGCATCAATAAAGGCCGCAATACCGCCTTGTTTTTGAACTTCTGCAATGGCATGAATGGCAACGGTGGTTTTACCTGATGACTCAGGGCCGTAAATTTCTACAATGCGTCCGCGCGGGAACCCCCCGACTCCCAAAGCTAAATCCAGCGTTAGTGAGCCGGTAGGAATGGCTTCTACATCATCAATTACTTGGTCTCCCAATTTCATTACCGAGCCTTTACCGTATGTTTTTTCCATACGATCCATTGTCATTTGCAAGGCTTTAAGTTTTTCTTTTGCTATATCTTTTGCCATGTTTCAGTGTTTTTGTTATTAATTGGTTGCAAAGGTGAATCCCCCGAACATAATCTATTTACGTAGGTAAATTTATTTTAGTAATGCTCTAAAATTTGCTCGGCGTGCTCTTTGGTTTTTACTTTTTTGATGACGTTTTCAATAACACCGTGTTCGTCAATCACAAAGGTAGTACGGTGAATACCGTCACGCGTTTTACCCATAAATGTTTTGGGACCCCAAACGCCGTAAGCTTGAATCACTTCTTTTTCAGTATCGGCCAAAAGGGGAAAGTTTAAATCGTACTTCTCCGCAAATTTGGCGTGCTTTTTCTCGTCATCGGCAGATACGCCCACAATTTCAAATCCCTTTTCTTTCAGTTCACTGTTGTGATCGCGCAGGTTGCACGCTTCTTTGGTGCAACCCGGAGTCATATCCTTAGGGTAAAAATACAGAATCACTTTTTTCCCTTTGAAGTCGTTTAATGATACCGTGTTACCGTTTTGATCGGTACTCTCAAAATGAGGAGCTTTATCTCCTTTGTCTAAAGTTGTCATATTGTTATTTATTAGAATTAGTAAGGTGTAAGCATAACAGCAAATATACGAATTAGTTTGACACAATCGGACTCAAAGAAGCATAGAAGCGTGTGTGGTGACGTGCAGAGGGTTTGGTGTTCTGACCAAAAGAATTAAGGCATTTTATTCAGAACCTTAACCCGTATTTCTCTCCATGTGCGGTTGGTGTTGATGAGTCCCACGCCGGTGAGAATGAGTAGGGCAAACATGAACCGAACCAAGGTAAACGATTCGCCGTCAAGCACTCCCCAAAAAATGGCGAAAAGCGGAATCATATACGTTACGCTTGATGCGGCCAAAGCTCCGGTGTGTTTAATTAAGTTGTTGAATATCAAAACAGCTATGGCTGTACCCACAACAGCTAAAATAGTCACGTAACCGAAAGATTGAACGGTTTGAGTCTCCATAGCGCTTAATTTTTCAAAAAATGATGTTTGTAAAATGAGATAAACCAGTGCAAAAGGCGCAACAGATAAAAACGATAAGGCTGAAATGGCCATAGGTTTCATTTCCTGAAGGTAAAGTTTTACGATGTTCACGTTGGCACCGTAGCAGGCAGCACCGGCAACGGGCATTAATACGTACAGGTTAAAAGCATTGAGGTTAAATGTGTTTTCACTCCCGTAAGCCACTAATCCCGCAGCGCCTATAAAACCTGCAATTACCCCAATGCCGCTCAGCGGCTTTACTTTTTGCTTGAAAACAAATAACGAAATGAGTAATGCAAATATTGGGGTAGTGGAGTTGAGGATTCCGGTAAGTGAGCTGTCTATTTGCGTTTGGCCTTTGACGAATAAAAAATACGGGAAAAGTGCACCGAATAGTCCCGTTAAAAACAATGCCCAAGCGTCTCTCTTATTGTAGTTTTTTACAAATGCTTTCAGGTGCTTACCCGCAAAAGGTAAAAGTACCGCCGTGGTACAAACAATGCGGTAGGCGGCGATTTCTTCAGGGGTAAAAGCCAATAACCCGCGCTTCATCAAAATAAATGATGAGCCCCATGTAAAGGCCAATAAAACCAGAGTTATGTACTGTACGGGTTTCGACGAATAATCAATCATTTAGCGATGTTTAAAAGGGCGTGCAATAGTACGTGTTTTTTTAATCCGAAATTTGTTTTTGTGTAACGCAATGCGCAAACAAAATATGATGAAAAACTATGCGGGTTAACAATAACCCGAGTTTACAAATAGGTCGTAGCATCACTAATAAGTACAGAGTAACCAAAATGTTTAGGAAAGCGTTATTATTGTATATTTGTGAAATCAAATTTAAATTCATCCATAAAAAATAATGAATATGAAACGATTTAAAACTTTAGTTGCCGCTATTTTATTGATGGTTGCAGCACCCGCTTTCGCCGCTGACTGCTGCGATATTTGTTCTCCCGAATGTACCAAAGAGTGTACAACCGCCGATAAAGAAAAGTGTGAAGCCAAGTGCGAAAAAACACTAGCTGAAAACAAGGGGGAAAAGGATAAAAAGGATAAAAAGGCCAAAAAAGAGGATAAGCAAAAAAAGGCTGAAACGTCAAAAGACAAAAAAGACCGGCAGAAGGATAAAAAAGAGGGCTGCTCAAAATCAAAGACCGGTAAAAAAGGCGGTTGCTGCGCTCACGGCAAAAAATAAGCCCTACTAAAGAATCATTGAAAAGCCTCGGTCCAAAAATCGAGGCTTTTTTTGTTTACATAAAGCGGGGTATCCAATAAACCAATAGAGCCAAGGTTTGTATTATTGCAACAAGTAATGAGTGATATCTTAAATCAAATAAAGTCCCCGGCCGATTTGCGCTTACTCGACAAAAACGAGCTGGGCCAAGTGGTACGCGAAATGCGTAACCGAATTATTGAGGTAGTATCAAAAGCGGGCGGACACCTGGGCGCGAGCTTGGGAACGGTGGAACTTACCGCGGCGCTGCACTACTGCTATCAAACCCCCGATGATCAGCTCATTTGGGATGTGGGGCATCAGGCATACGGACATAAAATCATCACGGGTCGCAATACCGCGTTTGAAACGTTGCGCAAAAATGACGGTTTGTCCGGGTTTCCAAAAGTTGAGGAAAGTTTGTTTGATGCATTTGGTACGGGGCATTCATCAACTTCTATAAGTGCCATTTTGGGTATGGCGGCAGATGCCGAAAACAGAAACATTAAACGAAAGCATATTGCCGTTATAGGTGATGCCGCCATGCAGGCCGGGATGGCTTTTGAGGCGTTGAATCACTTGGGCGATACCGATTATGATGTACTTGTGGTGCTCAATGACAATTGCATGAGTATTGATCCCAGCGTGGGGGCGTTAAATGCTTTTTTACAAAAATCGGCAGCTGGCTTTAAGGAAAATCCTACCGCTTCAATGAATCAATTTTGGTCAGAACCCGAACCCCGGCGTCCCTCGAATATTTTTGAGGATTTGGGCATTAGGTATTTTGGTCCGATAGACGGTCATGACGTTCAAACACTCTTAGCGGCCTTTGAGAAGATGAAAGCTATACGCGGCCCCAAGTTGCTTCATGTGCTCACCGTGAAGGGGCGCGGTTACGAACCTGCCGAATCGGGCAACCCTACCAAATGGCACGCCCCCGGGCTATTCAATCCGCAAACCGGAAAAGTACTGAAAGATGCCGGCAACTCCGATAAACCCGATAAGTTTCAAGACGTTTTTGGCAAAACCTTGGTGTCAATCGCGACAAAGCACAGGAACGTTTACGGTGTTACCCCGGCCATGCCCACCGGTAGTTCACTTACTTATATGATGGAGAAATTCCCTGAGCGCACATTTGACGTAGGAATTGCCGAGCAACATGCGGTAACGTTTTCGGCGGGTATTGCCAAAAGTGGCGGACTCCCGTTTTGCGTGATTTACAGTACATTCTTACAGCGCGGTTACGATCAGCTTATTCACGATGTGGTGGTTCAAAAACTCAAGGTGATTTTTTGTATTGACAGGGCGGGCTTGGTTGGTGAAGACGGCGGCACACACCAGGGCGTTTATGACATGGCGTATTTGAGGCCGCTACCGGGTTTGATGATTGTTGCACCGCGTAACGAGCAGGAGTTGGTGGATATTATGTATAGGGTGGTTGAACATGACGTGAGCGGCCCGGTAGCTATTCGGTATCCCAGGGGTAGGGGCTTTATGAAAAAATATGACTATTCACGCGCTTCTCGTAAAATTGAACTTGGTAAGGGGGAAAGAATATCAGCCGGGCGCGGGACTGCAATATTGTCCATCGGTACGGTTGCTACAGCTGTTCAAGAGGCCATTATAAAACTTAAGGAGGAAGGTGAAACAAACCTGCCGGCACATTATGACTTGAGGTTTTTGAAGCCGTTAGATGAAGGGTTGCTGCATGAAGTTTTTGAATCTTACCACAGAATCATCACCGTAGAGGACGGTACCGCAATTGGTGGGCCGGGAAGTGCCGTTTGTGAATTTGCAGCTCAAAACGGTTATCAAAAACAGATTGTTGTTAGAGGAGTGCCCGATGAACTCATCGAGCATTCCACTCAGTCGCAACAACACGCTCAGTGCGGCCTCGACGCGCAGTCGCTTTATGAGTTGTTGAAGTAACGGTCAACTTCGGATTCAATTTTTAAAAACCCTTTGGCTACGGATAAACCCCGATCAACTCAATTGGGGTTCTTCCTTTTCGGGAAGCGCAATTTTTTTCAATTCTTTGCGACGTTGTTTTGAAAACTCCTCGAAGTGCTCTCTGTGTTCCTCAGGCACGGGTTTGGAAGGCGGGAGCTTTTCTCTTCTGTGGTTGACTTGTTCTCCGTTTTTCCAAAAACGGTAACAAACGTGCGGTCCGGTGGCCAAACCGGTAGAGCCCACATAACCGATGACGTCTCCTTGTCTAACTTTTGCGCCGGGCTTAATGCCGGGTTTGATTTTTGACATGTGTAAGTACTGTGTTGAGTACGTTGAGTTGTGCCTGATTTTAACATAGTTCCCGTTGTATTTGGCAAACTGTGCCTTGGTCACTACTCCGTCACCGGTGCTCAATATGGGAGTACCCGTAGGTGCAGCATAATCAGTGCCCAAGTGAGGTTTATTCCTTTTTTGTACAGGGTGAAACCTGTTTTTGCTGTAGCCCGATGATATTCTGCCAAACTTTACGGGAGACTGCAAAAACGCCTTGCGCAAGCTTTCTCCTTTTTCATCAAAATAGTCGGGATGTTCGACTTTATCATATAAAAAGGCAAAAAAGTCGTTACCCATGTGGCTAAACAATGAGGCGTGGATGGTACCTATACCTATGAATTTATCCTCAACATAATGTTCGTCGTAAATAATTTTAAAGTAATCACCTTTTTGTATGCGGTAAAAATCAATGGTCCAAGCGTAAATTTCACTCATTTCCATGGCAATGGCCGGACTTAGGTTGTTGTCTTTTAGTGTGTTGAATAATGATGAAGTGATGACGCCCGACGCCTCTTTGGTTTTGATTTCCACTTCTTTTTCTCCTTTAAATACTTTGAGTGAGTCTCTAAAGTCAAAAACCACGTATTCTGTTGGAGAGTTTTCGTAAACAAAGCATTTTGCTTTTCCCAATGAATCGTTGCTGCAATAAACGGCATAATTTCCCCCTGATCTTATTTTTCGTACGTCAAAAATATCTTGGGCGGTTTTTACCATTTGGTCAATTTCGGGATAGGTAACATTGTATTTAAGTAGTATGTCGGCTAAAAATTCGTTGCGTTTTATTTGTCCTTTGATTACTGAAAAGGAGTCGGTTTGTAGGCCGTACTCGATGTTTGTAGGTTGCTCGGGAACACTATCCAAAACCACACCCGGTTTTTCATTATGCGCTAAAAGATTTTTCTCTCCGGTATCTTTAAAGTGAAAAACGAGTAATGTAATTAAGGTGATTACGGCTGTGGCGGCAATAATGAGTACGGTTGTATTTTTCTTCATGTTTTTTGTGTGTCGTATAGGGCGGGATTACGAAGGGTATAAATGTTTGCAAAATTAATCACAGTTTGGCAATATCCTCACTTAGCTCGTGTACAAAGTTCAGGTTTTCCCCATTTGTGAGAAGACCGGATTAAAAAATCTCATTTCGCAAGAGAACGAAATTTCTTTAATTGGGCTTAATTTTATCGTGTTGGTTTTCATTGGTTTTGGCTCTGACCAAAAAAATAAAAAAGTAAGCTACTTTTTATTTTCGTGTTTTTTTACGGCAGTGTAAAAAGTATCAGATAACCCTTTGGCCAGTTCTGCCAATATTTCCTCGGTTATGATTCTTAAGTTGTTTTGGTTATTGGGAAACCGAACGGTTCCAATGCCTCCGTGTACGGCCAATCCGTTTTCATCAAATATGGTATAGTGGGCTTTAATGAGTCGCTCGAATTTGTTGTGCTGTAAGTGAAGTTGCGTCGCCCCCGGAGGAAGTTCAATGTCAAGTTGGTTAATTGTGATCACGTATTTTGTTTGGTGCACATCTTTGAGGAAAAAAAGGAGATCATTGTTTTTAAACTCTGCATCCATGAATTTTTCAACAGTTGAGCGCTCACTAAGGATTTGACCGTCTTTTATGTAGGTGCCCTCTTGCTTTTCTTTTTTCTTCTTTTTCTTTTTGAGTTTTTGCTTCAGTGTGGCTTGGTCTTTTTCTTTGTTACCGTCGGGCAGTTCGCGATAAACGTAGGTCATGGTGTTGGCTGTGGCAAAATCGTTTTGTCTTTTGGTTGCCTCAGGAAGTTTTGTGTATGAAAGTGCGGTCAATGAATCGGTGAGGTGCTGTGTAAGTTGCTTCATGAGAGCAGCTTTGATGATATCGCGCATTTCATCAAAGTTGACATTGTTTTCACGCATGATTTCTTTAGAAAACATACAGTTGAACAATTCATCCTGAAAGGGGATGATATAAATTTCACCCAACAGCATGTTGGCAGAGTCGACTTTGTGCTCCCCGCTTTTGCGTGTATCATAAGTGTCATCAATTTGCGCAAACAATGCAGTGAATGCAAAAATCAAGACGGTTGTGGTAATTATTTTTAGTAACATAATGGTTATTTTGGTATGAATAGAATGAATGCGCTCAGTCCGCCAAACATCAAGGTTAAAAAGAATATGTGATAGTTTATTTTGTGATGAAAAATCGCTCCGGTTACGGCCAGAGCCAAACCACACGCGCGCAAAACATTTTGCATTACTACGTCGCCTATATCTTCGTAAACAAAGGAGGCGATGATGGTAATAAGTAAGTATGCGGCGAAGAGTATAAACAAAACGCGTGAATTTTCAAGATAGTGTTGCTTGTAGTCTTGGTGTGTGGAAAAACGAATTTTAGGGAACAGTACTACGCTCATGAGGTAAAACATAAAGAGAGGTAACAACCCGAATATAAAGTACAAAATACTTGTGTTGATGAACTTTACCCGAGGCCAAATACCGTACCAGTTTTGTATAAGGGTTAAAAAGGCAAATAGACTCCACACCAAGTGAACCGGGTAAAGCGAGACTTTTTTACGATGTCTTAACATGCTGCCCCAACCACTGAAGTACTCCGTGGCAATGACACCAAAAACGATGGTGTAAAATACGGTGAGATACTCTACCTGGCTGAATCCCTGAATGTCTATAGGCATTTCTTCTCGCATAGGTCTGTTTTCAAGGCACAATATATAAAAAATCGAGGAGCCTGTGCCGGCGGTTATTCAAACGCTCGCAAAACGTCGTTGCCGTTTGCCCAGAGTAAAAGTGCGAGTAACAATACCATGCCGGTAATTTGAGCGTACTCCATGAATTTTTCGCCGGGCTTTCTCCCGCTTATGATTTCATAAAGCAAGAACATAACGTGACCCCCGTCCAATGCAGGGATGGGTAAAATGTTCATTATGGCCAAAATGAGCGATAAAAACGCGGTCATACTCCAAAACATTTGCCAGTTCCATGTGCTCGGGAACAGGTTGCCTATGGTTCCGAACCCACCAATTTGACTCGCTCCTTCTTTCGTGAAAACCAGTTTAAATTGGTCGATGTACATTTTCATGGTGTTCATCGCTTCGGTGAATCCCGCGGGGATAGCTTCAAAAAATCCGTACTGTTTTTTCGTAAATTCGAAGTAATGCGATGGTGGCATATTTCCAACACCGATGGTTCCTTCCTCACTCACGGTAACGGCTAGTGTGGTGTATTGATTGTTGCGTTCAACGCCCACGGTGATTTCTTCACCGGGTCTTCCGCTTACGGCTTTCACAAAATCTTGAAAGTATAATGCCGAATCACCGTTAACGGTAATGAAGCGGTCACCTTTTTGAAACCCGGCTTCACGTGCCGGACTATTCTCTAAAATGGTATCGGCAATAAAGGGAACTCGAGGAGAAAACATTCCGGCCTCGCGAGCTCCCACCACCCGTCGAGCAAAATCATCGGGTAAAGAAATTTGACGTGTTTCTCCGTTGTTTGTTACGGTGACTTCTTTAATGTCATCATTTAAAAGTAGCTCCTGAGTGATTTTTTCGTAGGTGTATTCAGCGGGTATGTTGTCGCCGTTCAGCGCTATAACCCGGTCACCGTCACGGAATCCCGACTCTTTTGCCGTTTCACTCACATGAACTCCGTAGCCTGCCGCCTCGACACTTAAATAACTTTTACCCCACACGTAAAGAATACCGGAGTAAATCACAAAACCCAAAATGAGGTTGACGATGACGCCGCCCAACATAATAATCAAACGCTGCCAAGCCGGCTTTGAACGAAACTCATGAGGCTCGGCGGGTTTACTCATTTGTTCTTTATCCATACTCTCATCAATCATGCCCGAAAGCTTCACGTAACCGCCAAGCGGTAACCACCCTATACCGTACTCTGTGTCGCCGTGCTTGGTTTTGAAAAGCGAGAATTTAGGGTCGAAAAACAGGTAGAACTTCTCCACTCTTACGCCAAATAGCTTTGCGGGTAAAAAATGACCGAATTCGTGAAGTACAACCAATATTGATAAACTCAAAATGAGTTGGGCGGCTTTAATTAAAATATCTTCCATAAAAAGTGATTACCATTTTTGCGACGGCAAAAGTAGGTGAAATTACCTCACCTATTTACGCTATATTCATTTGATATTAGCCCGTTTTGTTATTCTTGTAAAGCCTCAAAACGTTTTTTTGTTTAACCGGTCGGGGGCTTAATTTTATTTCCGTAATTTGTCCGGAAAATCAATTGTAAAATGTCGCGAAAAATCAATATTGCCATTGATGGGTATTCCTCTTGCGGGAAAAGTACGTTGGCTAAGCAAATGGCCAGGGAATTAAATTATATTTACGTAGATACGGGTGCTATGTACCGGGCCGTTACCTTATTCGCCGTAGATTCGGGAATTATTGAAGACGGCGTGCCCGATGTGCCAAAGTTGAAATCCCGGCTCAAGGATATTGAAATTACTTTTGTAAATAACAGTAAAAATAAACCCGAGGTGCACCTAAACGGGGAGAATGTGGAGTCGCGAATTCGTCAAATGAGCATAAGCAACAACGTAAGTGCTGTCGCGGCTATTAAGGAGGTGAGGAAATTGCTGGTAGCCCAACAACAAAAAATGGGGGAGAAGAAGGGCGTTGTGATGGATGGCAGAGATATTGGAACCGTAGTTTTTCCGGATGCCGAACTCAAAATTTTTATGACGGCCTCTCACGAAGTACGAACAGAACGCCGATATCAGGAGTTAATGGATAAGGGTGATCAAGTTACAAAAGTCGAGGTGAGTGAAAACCTAAAAAAGCGAGACCATATAGACACCACAAGAAAAGAAGACCCTTTGAGGCAGGCTGATGATGCGGTGGTTTTGGATAATTCAAAACTATCGAAAGAAAAGCAGTTGGCATTAGCTTTAGAGTGGGCATCAAACCGAATAAACGAATAATATGGCAGATAAAAAGAATAAGGATTGGACTATTGAACTATTCAGGTGGGTAAGTATTATTGAAGGAGTTTCTTTCTTGGTGCTACTCTTCATCGCTATGCCGCTAAAATACATTTGGGATATGCCTGAGTATGTACGCGTAACGGGAATGGCTCACGGTGTTCTGTTTGTGGCGTATGTCCTTGGAGCCGTATTGATGTATGAAAAGTTAAAGTGGAATTTGAAAGGTTTGGCCATAGTCATTTTGTGTGCGGTATTGCCTTTTGGACCATTTTACGCCGATAAAAAGTACATCAAACAAACCGAATAAAAAAGCCGAAATACCACCATGGTACTTCGGCTCTCAATATTAAGTGTATGAGGTGGAATTATGATTTGGACATGTGCACTTGACGCTGAGGGAATGGTATTTCAATGCCCTCTTTATCAAATCTCAATTTCACTTTTTCTTGAAAATCTCGATGAACAGTCCAGTAGTCGGCTACAGAAGTCCAAGGTCGGCACAAAATATCAACTGAGCTGTCTCCCAAGGCACCCACAGCAACCAGAGGGGCCGGGTCTTTTAAACAGCGCTCATCCGCTTCAACCATTTCCATGAGAATTTCTTTAGCCTTTTTTAGGTCAGAACCATAGCCGATACCAAAAACCATATCACATCGCGCAATGTCTTTAGCTGAGAAGTTGGTAATACTGCCGTTAGATAATTTGGCATTTGGAATAACAACTTGGCGGTTTTGAAAGGTGGCCAGCTTGGTGTAAAAAATTTGAATTTCTTCAACCGTTCCCATAAAGTCACCGGTATCGATAACATCTCCCACTTTAAACGGTTTTAATAATAGCAATAGAATACCCCCCGCAAAGTTGGCTAAAGTGCCTTGAAGTGATAGACCCACAGCCAAGCCCGCAGCACCTAAAACAGCAATAAAACTCGTGGTTTCTATACCTACTACTCCTGCCACGGATAGGAGAACCAAAATTTTAATGAGCCACCCCACCAAGTTGATTAAGAAAGGTTTTAACGTAGGGTCAAAATCCTTTTTTTCAAGAGCTTTACCAAAGGTGTTTTTTATATAACCCGCTAATTTGAAACCTAAAAAAAGTGCAATTATGGCCAATATGACTCTCGGGCCGTAATCCAAAACCATTTCGGTCAATACTCCCGAAACTTCACCTAAATCCGTGATTGAATCGTTTAGTTCATCCATTCGTGAAAATATTTTTATTATTGATAACAATGAGCAAAGGTAAATATAATCGGCACACATGAAATTCATAGTAATTTCAATGAAAGAATTTTTCTTGATTTGTCCGGGGTTGGCTCTGAAATGGATATATTTGTTACCATGAGTTTATGTAGTATCAAATTTTGCGGGGGAGCCGAAACAGTCACCGGCTCATGTATTTTG
This sequence comes from Cryomorphaceae bacterium, assembly GCA_003564735.1. Classification (GTDB taxonomy): domain Bacteria; phylum Bacteroidota; class Bacteroidia; order Flavobacteriales_G; family Salibacteraceae; genus Salibacter. Next base: position 899 of record PXEK01000169.1, on the reverse strand, counting down.
CTTGAGTGCGGTGATAAAAAGGTATTGGTGGATTGCGGTATGTTTCAAGGTCTAAAGGCACTTCGTTTGTTGAACCGGCGCGAGTTTCCTTTTAACCCCGCCGAAATAGATGAGGTCATTCTTACCCACGCGCATTTAGATCATTGCGGAAGGTTGCCTTTATTGGTTAAGGGTGGTTTCGCCGGGCCCATACACGCCACTCAACCCACTATTGAATTGGCATCGATAATACTGAAAGATAGTGCCAAAATACAAGAGGAAGAGGCGGAGAGAGCCAATCGTGAAGGTTACTCCAAGCATAACCCGGCTACAGCACTTTATACACTTGCGGATGTGGAACAAACAACCCCCTTATTCCACAGTGTAGATTATCAGTCTGCGGTAATCATAGGAGATGAATTCAAATTCAAGTTCCATAATGCGGGACATATATTGGGAGCGGCAATTGTTGAGGTGGAGGCGTACGGGAAAACAATTATTTTTTCGGGAGACTTGGGTCGTTTTGATTCGCATGTCCTTTATCCGCCAAAAAAGTTTAAACATGCCGATGTTCTTATACTCGAATCCACTTACGGTAGCAAGAACCACCCCGATGTAGACCCTTTAGATGATTTGGCTCGCGTAATTAATGAAACGCATGATGCGGGCGGTACATTGATTATTCCCTCCTTCGCTGTTGAACGTGCCCAAGAGCTCATTTACTTTATAAGTCGTCTAAAACGCGAAAAACGAATTCCGTCAATACCGGCATATCTCGACAGCCCTATGGGAGTAGATGCCACAAAAGTATTCTATAACTATCCTCATTTGCACCGTTTGGATACCGATGATTTAGCATATATGCAGGACTCTGTAACTCTAATAAAAGACTATTACAAATCACAGGAGTTGCTTCACCG
>PXEK01000136.1 GCA_003564735.1 Cryomorphaceae bacterium | reverse complement strand
CGTTACCGTTAAAAATAGGGGTGCGGGTCCAATGAGACAGTAAGTATAATAGAAAAATTTACCCATTATTTTGTTGCTTACCAATGTTTTGTAATGAATTACAGCGGCAACCAAAGCAACGCCCAGCCATGAAAATGTAATGGAAAGACCGTTTATGAGTACAAGTTCAAACCCAATGAATAAAGGTATAGTGCTGATAATTCCCAGTAGCATTACGGTTAAAGTCCAATGCCATGTTTTAGAAGGCTTTTTTTTGTTTTTATTGACCAACCGGGGATAGCTTGAAATATATTTTTCAGGCACTTTATAATCGGTGAGTGCCTTGAGAGGATCTTGATTGAGTAAAACACAAAGGGGAACATACAATTCGTACGCTTTTGATTTCAACTCCTCGGGATAATCAAAAAAATGTACGAGGCAAAGTGCAAAAAAATCTTCCCGTGTTTTAAAGTCTTTATTATCGAGAATATCGTGTCTAATGTGGTTGATTTCGTGAAAGAAAGTGAGCCTTCCCTCCTTAAAATCTTGGTAGTAGTGATCTAATTCTTCATCAAAAATATCACCGCAGGAAGTAAATGATTTTAGAGACCGCAACACTTCGTGAAAACCAAAGTTGTATTTGTCATTGTAAAAGCTGAAACCTTCCTTAATATCTGTCCATGCGATATGCATTTCGTTGTCTTCAGTATTTTTGGGTATTTCTATTTCATCGTCAAAAAAATTACCCGAGTGCACAATGATTTTTTCACATGCGTTCATGGCGTGATCCTCAAAGCCGTAGTTAAAGATTGATGCCGATGCGGCTATAAAGTATTTAATGTTTTCATCCGCTGCGGAACCTCCTTCAAAAACAAAGGTTTTGGATCGATTGAACTCCCACATATAGTTAACTAAATCGGCTTTGGCTTTGTCGCTCAATCCCCGAAAAAAGGTGATGTTGGTACTTAAGAATTCGTACTTCGTGATGAATTCATCACGGGTAATCATTTTATTTTTTTTGAGAATTTCGTTGTAATAAAAGCCCACTATGTCACGGTAATAGTGCTTAAGTAAGTAAAACACAACTATGCTCAAAAATAAAACGATGGCTACTTCTGCATGTATCATGGTGAGTAGGTTAACTTAGGATATCCATTTTATACCACTGAAATCGGGTTTGCGTTTTTCTAAAAAAGCTTTGCGTCCCTCCACGGCTTCATCTGTCATGTAGGTTAGTCGGGTGGCTTCCCCGGCAAAAACTTGTTGACCTACCATGCCGTCATCGGTGGCGTTAAACGCAAACTTGAGCATTTTAATCGAGGTGGGCGATTTTTCTAAAATTTCGCAAGCCCATTGGTAAGCCGTGTTTTCTAAATCATTGTGCGGTATTACGGCGTTTACCATTCCCATTTCAAAGGCTTCTTGTGCCGAGTAATTACGACCGAGAAAGAAAATTTCTCTGGCGCGTTTTTGCCCCACCATTTTGGCGAGGTATGCCGAGCCGTAGCCGCCGTCAAAACTCGTTACATCGGCATCGGTTTGTTTAAAAATGGCATGTTCTTTCGAGGCGAGTGTGAGGTCGCAAACCACGTGTAAGCTGTGTCCGCCACCCACGGCCCAGCCCGGTACAACGGCAATGACCACCTTTGGCATAAAGCGAATGAGTCGTTGTACCTCTAATATGTTAAGGCGATGTGAGCCTTGTTCATCAACGTAACCTTGGTGGCCACGCGCTCGTTGATCGCCACCGCTGCAAAAAGCGTGCACTCCGTCTTTTGGAGACGGACCCTCACCGCTGAAAAGCACTACTCCAATGGAGGAGTCTTCTCTTACATCGTAAAAGGCTTTTAACAGCTCGGCAACCGTATTGGGTCTAAAGGCATTGCGAACCTCGGGGCGGTTAAAGGCAATGCGTGCCACGCCATGTGCTTTTTTGAAGGTAATATCTTTAAAATCATATTCCTCTACGTCTTTCCATTCGGGAGTATTCATAAAATGTTCATTTTGCTTTACAACAAGTGACAAAGGTAAGGGTTTGAGCTTTTCATTACTCCAACAATTTATGTGTATTGTTTATTCAACATGACCTAAGGCTCGGGTAAACTCATAAAAGGTGTTTTGCCGTCTGTAATGATGACTTTACCGTTTTTAGATTTGGCGAGCGATTGAAAAGCTTCAATTTGAAGGCTTTTTAAGATGTTGGGAGTTAATTTTTTATCTAATTTTTCATAGGCCTCGGCTTCAGCCTCGGCTTTTATTAAAGTGGCTTTTGCTTGCCCCTCGGCTTCAATTCGGTTTACTTCTTTACGGGCTTCGGCGTCAATGACCTCAGCTTTTTTCCTTCCCTCGGCTTTAATGGATTTTATATCTGCCTCAACTTGCTCTTTTTGCTTGGTGAATTCCATTCTTTGCATGTCCTGTTCGGCTTGTAGCTTTAACTCTATAGCATTGTTCAAGCCGTCGGGTAAGTTGATGGATTTCAACAATACCGATTCTATGATAAAACCTTTCTCATTGAGAATTCTATTCATGCGTGCCGCAATTTTTTCCTCAATTTGAAGTCGTTCACCACTGTGCATGTCTTTGGCATAGTATTGAGAAGTGACATCGGCAGCAGCTGAACGAAATACCGCCGTAATAATAGGGTCATAATTATTTGATTCACCAATTTCCTCAATAATGGTTTGTATTTTTTCGGGGTTTAAACGATACAAAATGGAAATTTCACTATTGATGGTGAGTCCTTCTCTCGAGGGCAACCTCATCATGATTTCTCGATTGACCGTTCGTGTAGGCATTTTTATCACACGAGCAGTAAACGGGTTTAAAATGACCACTCCCGCGGGTTTGGTCCTTTTGATTTTCCCCAATTTGGTTACGACTCCTACTTCACCCGGGCGAACGATGGCACAGGAAGTAAAAAAGGACAATACGAGAATGTATAGTGCTACTCTTATCATACTTTACGGTTTAAATATTTAAGACGAATATACGACGTTTTGGTAAAACACAATGTGGGTTAGAGGAAATTACAATATAGTTACACTAAAGTGTAAAAGATAGGCCTAGAGCCACGTGCACCACTTTAAGGTTTTTTACCTCGTCAATTTGGTTGGTAATTTGATTTCCCGTGCGCACTTGTGTGGTTCGCAGGCTCACGTTGTTGTGCTCAAACCTGCCCGTGTGGTATCTTATTGCGGCAAAAACTTTTGTGCGTGCGCCTATTGAATAGGCCGGTTTCAATTCACCTATTGCCGTAAAGTTTTCGTTTTCATGGGCTATTCGGTTGATTCTGAATTCATCCCCTGCCGAATTATGTGCCGAAAAGGCCAAACCCGGAAAACGGGAATAGGTGAGCCCGGCACCAAACTTAGCGGTAATATCCCATCTTTGACCCATGTTTTGCCTGATGGCTATACCGGCTATAAAACTTACTTCATACGCATTACCCGCAATAACATCTCCTATTTCTAAAGGGTCATTTACCGTGCGCAGCATTTCAGTAAACGCTCCGGAGCGTAGGCGATTGTTGTTGTACAACAGCCCCATAAAGGTGCCTACATTGTATTTACCAAACCATTCCAGCTCCAAGTTGAGTGCATAGCCGGTGGTCATATAACCGGGGTTGGGTTGGCTTAAGCCGGCACGCGCATAGTCTTCAACGGGAAGTGATACCCCCACACTTCCGTTTAAAAGAAATTCAGTTTTACCGCCTCCGTCACGATCTACCACATAATCGTAATCGTTATTTTGTTGACACCTACAATAAATGGAGATGAGCATGAAAGCCGCGGTAAATATGAGATTTGGCTGTATGAATAGTTTTATCATTTTTGCGTCATGATTTTAAAGTCTGACTTTTATTTAAACTCTTCTGTTGTTGAGGCAGCCCGTCATTTGTTGGGGAAAATTTTAGTAACCAAAATTAATAATAAAACCGTTTGTGTGCGAATCGTTGAAACAGAGGCCTATTGTGGGTTTGATGATGCGGCTTGCCACGCTGCAAAAGGGAAAACGTCGCGAAATGCCCCTATGTT
>PXEK01000355.1 GCA_003564735.1 Cryomorphaceae bacterium | reverse complement strand
TTTGTTCCTCCTATCGTCGGAACGCGACTACGCCCTGCGAAACACCTTTTGCTGACCGTAAGCCCGTGGGGATACGTCACTACTTACCAAATAAAATGTAGTAATTCGGGATAAGACAACAAAAGCCCGATGTCATAAATTCTATGAAAATTTGATTTTAACCGGCCGTATCGTACTTCATTTTCTAGTTCAAAAAAAAAACATAGAGTCGGTTTAATATTATTTTCGCCGCGACTTAAAGGGCTAATCCTACAGGTCACTCAATCTCGATCATCATTTAATTAAACTAATACTTTGTTTGAAACTAAGTAAAGGTCACATCACAAGACCTTTATTTCTAGCCCAAAAAAAAGACACACCGCTTACGATTATTATTGATTCTACATAAAGCCCAAACCTATTGCAGAAAATAGGGGATTGGCGTATCATTGCACAAAAGATTTAAAGATGCCCGTTGATTTCGAAAAAGTAAACCAAAAGTTTGGTGCCATACCCGATACAGAACTCAAAAAGAAAATGTCTGAAGTAGGAACTCTGGAGGTTGTTCCCGCCGGGGAACTAATCATGGACGCAGGTTCGTACATTAAAAGTATGCCTTTGATTCTGTCCGGAAAGGTCAAGGTATTTCGCGAAGATGAAGATGGAAACGAGCTGTTTTTGTACTACCTCTACGCGGGTGAAGCCTGCGCCGTTTCACTCATTTGTTCTTTCTCTCAAAAAAAGAGTCAGGTTAGAGCCCAAGCGCTTGAAGAAACCGAAATCCTTTTATTACCCATAGATTACATGGATAAGCTCATGCGCGAATTCCCCGCTTGGTACAGGTTTGTGGTAAAAACCTACGGCGAGCGTATGGATGAAATGTTGGAGACTATAGACAATATTGCCTTTAGACGAATGGACGACCGGTTGTTGGATTACCTCGAAAAAACCGCCGACGCATTGAACAGCAATAAAATCAAAGGTACGCATCAAGAAATTGCCTATGAGCTCAATACCTCAAGAGAGGTAATATCTCGATTACTCAAACAACTCGAGAAAAAAGGGATGGTGAAACTGTCGCGAAATCAAATTGAATTGATACAAGAATAATCGAAGCCGGCCGACTTGCACATTTTGATCATGACCCTTTTTTACGAACCGAGTATTTTGTTCTTTCTTTTTGTCGCGGCGGTTTGCGTGGTGCTGTTTTATTACTTGTTTTTCTTTATTCGGTTCGCTTTTTACACCTCCAAAACGCATGAGGTTGAGTGTGAACCCGTATCCGTCATCATCGCCGCTCGAAATGAAGAAGACAATTTACGGGATTACTTGCCGCACATATTGGAGCAGGAGGGAGTGGAGTTTGAAGTAGTGGTGGTAAATGACCGGTCTCAAGACCACACCGCCGCTGTGTTGCGCTCGATGGCCACACCCCGATTAAAAATCGTGAATATCCCTCACGACCCCAAAAACACCGCGCGCGGTAAAAAACTGGCGATTACCTTGGGAGTAAAAGCCGCAAAATATGACCACCTCGTTTTTATTGACGCCGATTGCAGGCCTACATCTAAACACTGGCTCAAACACATGGCCGGGGCTCTGATGAAAAAACCGATTGCATTAGGCGTTTCGCCGTTTGTGGAAGAAACGGGCTATTGGAAACGATTCTTTTTGATGGACTCCGCATTTATCGCCGTTCAATACATCTCATTTGCCCTGGCGGGAGTACCGTACATGGGCGTAGGGCGAAACATGGGGTATAGAAAAGAAACTTTTTTTGAAGTGGGCGGCTTTCGATCGCACGTTAGTTTGGAATCGGGCGATGACGACCTTTTTGTGAACGAGGCGGCAAACCGCAAAAATGTGGAAATTGTACTACATCCTGACGCTTTGACTGTTTCTAAAAGTCAAAACTCCTTAAATAAATGGATAAACCAAAAACTCAGGCACATCTCTACAGCCCCTAAATACAAGCCTTTACATAAAATATTGCTCGCCGCCCTGCCGGTTAGTCAATATATAGCGTTTGGTATATTTGTTGTACTTTTGTTGCTGAAAATTAATGAGGTATTATCCTCAACGATTTTCTTTATAATGTTAACAACACAACAAATAGTGTTTTTCCTATGTTTGAACAACATAAGAACAATAAAAAATAAAGCGTGGAGTTTGATTTACGTTATCAAACAACCTTTTGTTTACCTCTGCGTCTTATTTTTAAAAGCACGAAGGAGAATTGAATTATGGAAACAAGTGTAGCACATCTGAATGATAAAGGTAGAGCAGACTGGGCGTTGATTGTCAGAGCCAAGAAAGGCGATCAAGACGCTTATGCAGAGCTCATGACCAAATACGAACATTACATTTTCTTGGAGGCTTTTTCACGAGTGAGAAACGAAGAAGTAGCGCGAGATTTAGCTATTGAAGCGTTGACAAAGGCATTTTTACAACTTCACACTTATGAACCTAAGTTTGCCTTTAGCACGTGGTTGAAACGTGTAACGGTAAACCACACCATCGATTTTTTGAGAAAAAAGCAATTGAGAACAACCTCAATAGATGAAGTAGTAAAGGGTGAAGACGGCGACATGCAAATGCAAATTGAGGCAGAGTCAACATTGACACCTCAAGAGCAAATGGAACGCAATGAAAGACACGCTTTGGTGAGAGAAGCCGTTTCAAAACTGAAAGGCGCTTACCGCAGCTTAATTGAATTGAGGTATTTTAGCGAACTCTCGTATGAAGAAATCGCCCAGCACATGGAAATTCCGCTGGGTACGGTGAAAGCCAGACTTCACAGAGCGAAAAGCATGCTCAATCAATTGATGGTAACAACGCGGCATACCGTGTGATTGAATCCGCACCCTTTCCGTACATTTGCAGCGTGAAAGCGGAAATTATAGACAAGTATTTTAGTACAAACGATAAAAAGCGACTCAGATTTGAAGCATTGGAGTCGCTTTATTTATATTGGAACGAGCGTATTAACGTCATTTCAAGAAAAGATACCGAACACCTTTACGAGCGGCATATTCTGCATTCGCTGGGCATAGCCAAAGTGACGGATTTCGCCTCGGGAACACGAGTGTTGGATATTGGTACGGGCGGAGGCTTCCCGGGAATTCCGCTCGCGATTATGTTCCCCCAAACCGAGTTTGTTTTGACCGACAGCATCGGGAAAAAAATAAAGGTGGTTCAAGCCGTGGCCGATGAACTTAAGCTTGACAATGTAACCGCTATACACACCCGAGCTGAAAAAGTAAACGAAGGATTTGACTTTGCCGTGAGCCGGGCCGTTACCGATTTAAAGAAACAATGGGTTTGGATCAGAACCAAAATTCGCAAGAAAGGCGACTGTAAGTTGAGTAACGGTTTTTTGGCTCTGAAAGGAGGCGACCTGACAGAAGAATTGAAGAGCAGCGGATTAAAAACCAATGTTTACGATTTACGAGCGTATTTTGATGAAGAATTTTTTAAAACCAAAAGTGTAGTGCACGTGCCCCGCAAGCACAATTGATTCAAACGGGCGCAGAATAGTCGTAATTCAATATGAAATCGGCTCCTCGAAAAAGCATCTAAATCAACAAATAAAACGTTAGATCATATACAAACACATGAAATTTACCGTTGTGTATCATATTATTTGGGTTCTGACCATACTAAGTATAGTATCTTGCAAAACCAAAAGCCCGGTTCAAGAGGCTCCAAAGCAGGAAAAACCCGGCGTTGAAGTTTACGGAGCGATGCTTTCGGGAGAGATGATGGTGCGACTTAAGATTAGTGCCGGATCGGCAGCTCAATTCCTTCTGTTTGATTTACGTGGCGACTCTGCCCTGCAAACCGAAAAAATTTCCTACAAAAATGACGAACTCTGTTTCGCTTACCGGGAAATTCAACATTGCTTCACCAAACATGCAGATTTTATGACGGTAAAGGATACCGTAAATTACTCCCCGCTTTTTGATACGCTTAAACTCTTGCCCAATGAACTTACTTTTTTACCGTTGGAGTGGAGGGCATTTGACTCTGTTGACGGCAAATTCGATAA
>PXEK01000154.1 GCA_003564735.1 Cryomorphaceae bacterium | reverse complement strand
CAACCTACTCAAAACATACGATTTAGACCTTGAGGATCAAATCGACTTAGGCTGGGCCATTTTTGCATGGACAAATAAGGTTCTGATTATACCTGTGTTCGACTTTTTGAGTTCGTTTAACATGCACATTGGGTTTGTCATTCTGATACTCACCTTGTTCATCAAAACCATTTTGTTCCCCATCACCTATAAAACCTACCTGAGCAGCGCCAAGCAAAGGGCTATAAAGCCTGAAATGGAGGAGATTAATGAAAAATACGGCAAAGACCAAAGTAAGCAGATGGAGAAGCAAAAGGAGATTATGGCGCTGTACCAAAAAACCGGCGTTAACCCCTTTGCCGGTTGCATTCCCATGCTTATTCAGTTGCCTATTCTTATCGCTATGTTCCGGTTTTTTCCTGCTTCTATCGAGTTGAGGCAAAAAAGCTTTTTGTGGGCCGATGATTTATCAAGCTACGACTCTATACTCTCCTTGCCGTTTAATATTCCTTTTTACGGTGACCACGTGAGTGGATTGACCTTACTAATGGCGGTATCTGTATTTTTCACAACGAAGTACAATATGAGTAATGCTTCGATGGGTGGTGGTACAAACGCCCAAGCTAAGCAAATACAAATGATGATGATGTATGTGATGCCTTTCATGTTATTGTTCTGGTTTAACAACTTTAGCTCAGGATTGAGTTTGTATTACTTTACCGCAAATATGACTACCTTAGGCCAGCAGTTTGTGATTCGACGATTCATCATTGATGAGGATAAGATCAGAGCCAAAATTGAAAAGAATAAATCTAAACCGAAAAAGAAGAGTAAGTTTCAAGAAAAACTGGCAAAACTTCAAGAGCAAAAAAACATTAAGGAAAACCGCAAAATGCGGAGGTTTAACAAGTAAAAGATGATAAAAACAGTAAAATTATTGACTTTGTGCGTGGTTGTTTCTTTGTCGGTTTTTGCATGTAAATCGAAACAAGCCGCCACAGATTCTGCGGATTCCGCGAATTCAGAAAACAAAGAAAGTGTTGTGCCTCAAGACGTATTGGTTCAAATCAAAACGGAGCCTTGCTTTGGCGAATGTCCGGTTTACACTTTAACGGTTTACCAAGACAGTACCATCGAGTATTCGGGACGTATGTTTGTTATAAAGAAAGGCGAATACAAAGGTGTGGCCGAGGCCCACCACATGGAGGAGCTCAAAAGCACATTGAAAAACAGCGGCTTTTTTAAATTGGATGAAGTGTATGATGATGAGGCGCTCACTGATTTACCTACCACCACTATTATGGTGAGACTTGGAGACCGCAACCACAAAGTAAGAGGAAGATACGGGGAGCCTCAGGAATTCATAACGCTGAGCAATTTTTTGTTCGAATTTATTGACGAGCTGCCATTGTCGTATATCGAAAAAGAATAGTTTGAGTATGCAGTTGGCTCTCAATAAGCTTTGACAAGCAATCAAGCTTTTTTTCACAGCGCAAAACCTGCGGCGTAATTCAAAAAAAAATCAATAGCACGAATTTCATTTTTATATTTGTATTGAAAATAGAGAAAAATGGACTTATCATATACCGAAGAGAATTATCTCAAAGCCATTTATTTGCTCAGTTTGGATAAACCCGACGGGGTTAATACAAACGACATTGCCGAGGAAATGAATACAAAGGCCTCATCAGCAACGGATATGATTAAGAAACTTCACAAAAAATCCATGCTGGACTACAAAGCTTACCAGCCGGTAAAAATTACCGAAACCGGAAAAAAAACAGCCATTAAAGTTCTTCGGAAACATCGCCTGTGGGAGAAGTTTTTATTTGACAAACTCGGTTTCGAATGGCATGAAGTTCATGAAATTGCCGAGGAGCTGGAGCATATAAAGTCTGAAAAACTCATCATCAAACTCGATAGCTTCCTGGGGCACCCCACTCATGACCCCCACGGCGACCCCATTCCGGACAGGGAAGGAAACATAGAACACCATACCGATTTTACGATAGCAGACCTGAGAGAAAGTCAATTTGGAATGGTTATAGGGCTTAAAGACACCTCTCCTGATTTTCTAAAATACCTCGACGAATCAGGGCTCACATTGGGGAAATCGGTGCGTATTGAAAAGTTCAATGAATATGATAGAAGTATGAATGTCATTGTTAACATGGAAAATCGCCTTTCGATAACAGATCGTGTGGCTAAAAACATTTATATCAAAAAACTGACTCGATGAGCGGGAATAAAGTGGCTATCAAGAACAAGCGCGTAAAATTCGAATACGAATTACTGGATAAATACACGGCAGGTCTTCAACTCACGGGTACGGAAATTAAATCAATACGTCAAAGTAAGGCCTCAATTGCCGAGGGGTACTGTACTTTTGAAAAAGGTGAATTGTATATTTATAATATGCATATTGCTCCTTATGATAAGGCCGGTCATGAAAATCACGAGGAGAAAAGAAAACGCAAACTTCTATTACAAAAAAAGGAATTGAAGAAATTAGAGAAAAAACTCCAAAATCAAGGACTTACCATTGTCCCTACCCTACTGTTTATTTCTGAATCAGGATTCGCAAAGCTCAATATTGCCTTGGCTAAAGGTAAAAAACTCCATGATAAGCGCGATACAATTAAGGATCGTGACGTGAAAAAGCAAATTGAAAGAACGCTTAAATCATAAAAGCGAATGCCGGTGAGTGATAAAAAAAAAAGAAACCTCATTTATTTGGTAGGCATGCCGGGTGTTGGCAAGTCAACCATTGGAAAAAAACTCAAGAAACACTTTGAATTTGAGTTTATCGATTTGGATCGCGAAATTGAGAACACGACAAAGCATTCCATTAGCAGCATATTTGTCAAGTACGGTGAGGAGACGTTTCGCGATATAGAAGCCAAAGTTCTTCGCTCAGTCTCAAATCAATCTGTAATTATAGCCACAGGAGGTGGAACTCCTATTTATCAAGATAATATGCATTTTATGTTGCAAAACGGAGTTGTGACTTACCTTACACTGCCCATAGAAATGCTGGTGGGAAGAGTAAATCAAAGTCGCACTAAAAGGCCTTTATTTGAGGGGAAAACAGATGCCGAACTACAAAGCTTCATTTCTGAATTGTATCAACGTCGTAAACACGTTTATGAAAACGCTCAAATCCACTTTTCCACAAAGTCCGTTACAACCGGTGATCTACTGAGTTTAACAGAGAAAATTCGAAGTTACCTCAAAAGCTGAAGACATAAAAAAAGCCGGCATAAGGTAAATGCCGACTTTCAACCAATAAGGGAACTATGATGTTCCTGATTTATCTTTCTGTGAGCAAATGTACGGTAAAAACTTCAAACACCAAGAAAACGACACTTTATTCTTGCATGGTGCGCTTTATACTCTCACCTCCTGTGGCTCGATGCATATTTGAAGGCTTTTACGCATTGCTTTTTATTTTCCCCATATTTAATCTGCCTTTTTTTCGTTCGTTGCTTTCTTGGCGGCGGTCTTTTTAGTTGCGGCTTTTTTAGTAGAAGATTTTTTCTCTGTTGGCTTTTTGGCTTCAGGCTTTTTCGCGGTACTCTTTTTCGGTTTTTTGCCCGTATCTTTTTTTGTCTCCTTCACTTCGTTACTTTCAGCAGTAGTCGCTGCAAAACCCGAAGACTGTTTTTTCTTACGCGTTTTGCCATAAGACCCCATAAAACGCTTACCTTTTGTTGTTTTTCTATCTCCTTTACCCATAAGTTTTTATTTTATTGATTTTTGAAGGGCTAAAAGTACATAAAAATTACCTACGCACAAATACTATTGAGAGAGTAACCGTGTAATCATTTTGGTCAGAACCGTGCTAAAAGCCCCGGGAATAGTGATTTCACACATATTTTGAAAACAGTACAGACATTTGTCAAACAATAATCATACTTTTGTTTTGGTCATTTTTTTGAATGAGTAAAAAAACGAAAGTAACGGTGGGTTGTTATATCTATCGCATTAGGGTTTTAGAATGTAACGCGCTCAATTATTAAATAAAATACGAATGAATAAATACACGTTTAT
>PXEK01000122.1 GCA_003564735.1 Cryomorphaceae bacterium | reverse complement strand
GTCATCAGCTTGCAAGTTTTTTTCACCCGTCGGAATCAACCCTAAAACGTCAAAAACCATCTCTTTGAAAAAAGTACGGAAATCGGCAAACTCATCCTGTTTCATTCCCGTTTTGCCCGCGTTAAGGTTCTGAATAAACTTTGCTCCTTCAAACAAATAAGAAATGAGAATGGGAGTGTTAAAATCATCATTCATTGCCCCCGTGCATCTCTCTTTAAAATCGGCAACGCTAAACTCGCCCGATGAGTCTGTATCGAGATTTAACGTATCAAGCAAGCCAACGGCATTCATCAATCTGCCCAGACCTTTCTCAGCAGCTTGCAAGGCTTCATTCGAAAAGTCAAGCGTACTCCTGTAGTGAGCCTGTAACATAAAAAAACGTACCGTACCGGGATGATAAGGCTGTTCGAGCAACTTATGATTTCCACTGAATAGCTCCCTCAAAGTGATAAAGTTACCCAGAGACTTGCCCATTTTTTGACCGTTTATGGTGAGCATATTATTATGCATCCAATAGTTGCAAGGCTCATGACCGCAACTTCCGTTATTTTGTGCGATTTCGGCTTCGTGGTGTGGGAACTGTAAATCCATACCGCCGCAATGTAAGTCAAACTTATCACCTAAATACTTCGTGCTCATTGCCGTACACTCTAGGTGCCAACCCGGAAAACCTTTGCTCCACGGCGAATCCCACTGCATGATGTGTTCGGGTTTGGCTTTTTTCCAAAGGGCGAAATCAACGTTGTTTCTCTTTTCTGATTGTCCGTCCAACTCACGCGTGCCCTCCATCATATCCTCGAGTTTTTTTCCCGACAATTCACCGTAAGGAAAATCCTTGGCATACTTGACTACATCAAAATAAACCGAGCCATTGGTTTCATAAGCGTACCCGTTATCCAGTATTTTTTTTACAATGTTGATTTGCTCAATGATATGTCCGCTCGCCGTGGGTTCAATGGAAGGAGGCAGCGTATTGAGCTCTTTCATTCTGTCGTGATACTCAATGGTATATTGTTGCACAATCTCCATGGGCTCAAGCTGTTCAATTCGAGCTTTTTTCGCTATTTTGTCTTCCCCCTCATCGGCATCATTTTCAAGGTGACCCACGTCAGTTATATTTCTCACGTATCTCACTTTATACCCCATATATTGTAAATACCTGTAAACAATATCGAAGGAAACGGTACTGCGGGCATGTCCCAAGTGGGGCTCTCCGTAAACCGTTGGACCGCACACGTACATTCCCACACGACCGGGAGTAAGTGGAACAAAACTTTCTTTTTTGCCCGTTTTGGAGTTGTATAAGGTGATGTCCGTCATAAAACTTATAATTTAATATTGGGGTCAACCAAAATGCCTTCGGGTTTTTCACTCATCCCTTCGGGGATACCCGCTATTATCTTCTTTTTCAATCGCTCAATAAAGCGCTTTTTCAAATAACCCTTACGTACTATTACGCTGATTTCACGCATCGGAGGATTATCGGCAATTTCGCGAATCAATTCTTTTCTTTTTCCTGTTAACTCTTTCACCTTGAGTTCGGGAATGAGTGTAACGCCTTTTTTCAATTCCACCACTTGCATAAGGGCTTCAATGGAGTGACTCTCGTATTTGAAGGTATTCTCAGAATTCTTCAGCGCCCCTTCTGCACAAATATTAATCACTTGATCGCGAAAACAATTGCCCTCTTTAAGCAACCAAAGGTCAGAGTTATTCAAGTCTTCAATAGTCACCTTATCTTTGAAAAACAGGGGATGATTACGCGATACAAAGGCGTAAAACTTTTCGTAACAAACAGGCATCGTAATGATGTTGTTGGCGCTGAGCGGAGTAGCTACGATTCCCACATCAATACTGCCGTTTTTCAATTTCTCCACAATATCCTCGGTAATCAACTCTTGAACATGAAGTTTGATATTGGGATAAGATGTATTGAAATCATCTGCAAAATACGGTAGTAAATAGGGCGATACCGTAGGTATAATTCCCATTTTCAAATTACCGTCAAGGAGCTTGCGCTGCTCATTAACAACATCAGCAACCTGTTTTGCTTCTAAAAGCACGTTGCGCGCTTGTTCGATGATAAGAAATCCCGTTTCTGTGGGTATCACAGGTTTTTTGGTACGATCAAAAATTACCGTATCCAACTCGTTTTCTAAATTCCTCACCTGAATGGTTAACGCCGGCTGGGTTACACCACAAACCCTTGAAGCCTCCACAAAACTGCCCGTATCAGCAATAGTAATTACATATCTTAATTGTGTGATAGTCATAATAAATTTTTATTCCTTATTAAATGCAAAGATACATTCGCAACCCGAGATGCCATAAGTTCAAACTATGCCGGATAAACAAAAAATGTTATACGATTATAAAATGACATCAAGTCCAATACAAACGAGGCAAATTAAATTGAAATTAAGCAGAATACAAATTGAAAACTACCGCAAAAACCAGATAAATGACTCCGGCCACGCCCGCTAAAAACAATTCGGTACGGGTAAGGTCTTGCTTTCTGTAAATCAAATAACCCAAAACCAATGCTAAAACTAAATTAGCCAAAAACAAATTGTTGCTCCACCCTATGTCCAGTAAAGATATGGTAAGCGCTGTACCCAAGAAAGCTCCAAATGCCAAGACTGCTAAAGCAGTGATAAGTCTGATTCGCTTCAAAACAGGGGTGAATTTAATTTAGATTTTAACGATTAATACTAAGTACAACAGGAGCATTTATGCTTTTGTTTATTGATGCCCGTGACACAAAAGTAATTACGTTTGCATCGCAAAAAAAGAAAAGAGGCAATATTCGTGAAAAATTTTCTAAAAATACTCTCCATTGCGGCTCGATATAAGGGGTATGCGCTACTCAATATTATCTTTAATATTCTGGGAGTTGTATTCAACATTTTTTCCCTGGGACTGCTCATTCCCGTTCTTGAGGTTTTGTTCAGAACCGAAAACCAAGCTCAAAAAATCCTTGAACAAGATCCGGGAGGATTTACCCTGAGCAACGCAAAAGATTACTTTTACTACCAACTCACCGTAATGATTGATCAAACAGATAAAGCGGACGCGTTGCTTTACATATGTTTGATTTTGTTGGTCATGACCACACTTAAAAACCTATGTCGCTATTTAGCGATGTACTTTTTAGCCGTGGTTCGGAATAAAACCGTTCGGGATTTACGAAATAATATTTACGATAAAATTTTAACCCTGCCCATCAGCTATTTCAATGAAGAAAGAAAAGGCGACGTCATGGCCAAAGCATCAAATGATGTACAAGAAGTAGAGTGGAGCGTAATGGCTTCAATGGAGTCGGTTTTTCGCGAGCCCATCGCTATTTTACTGTTTGTAACGGTGCTCATTTCTCTCAGTTGGAGTTTAACGCTATTTATTTTTGTTTTACTGCCCGTTGCCGGACTCATCATTGGGCGAATAGGGAAGTCACTGAAGCGAACCTCAGCCGAAGGACAAAACAAGATGGGGCACTTACTTAGCATTTTGGAAGAAACACTGGGCGGAATGCGAATTATCAAAGCTTTTAATGCCGAGGAAGACTCAAGCAAGCGATTTAAATCGTTCAACAGCGACTATACACAAACAATGATTCGCATGTATCGCAAACGCGATTTGGCATCACCGTTAAGCGAATGGCTGGGTATTTTAGTGGTTATTGCCGTACTCACTTACGGGGGGAGTTTGGTTTTTAGCGGCAGCTTAGAGCCCAGCTTTTTCATGGCGTACTTAGCTCTTTTTGCTCAACTCATCAACCCGGTAAAAGCGTTGTCAAACGCCTCATATCACGTCCAAAAAGGATCGGCGAGTATGGACCGAATCAACAAAATACTCAATGCGCCCGAAAAAATCAGCAACGCGGCTAAGCCCTTATTTATTCAAGAGTTTAAAGACAAAATTGAATGTAAAGAGGTGTACTTTAAATACCAAAACACGCACGTTCTTCAAAATATAAACCTCGAACTCAAAAAGGGAGAAACCATTGCGCTCGTGGGGCCCTCCGGAGGGGGAAAAAG
>PXEK01000042.1 GCA_003564735.1 Cryomorphaceae bacterium | reverse complement strand
TCTGTCTTATAAAGTTCGAGAGCAAGGCTTGCGAAAGCTGAAAAAGCGGAGTTTACCTTCGTAAATGAGTATTTTTCAGCTGAGCGTAACGCAGCTATCGGACTTTATTGACAGACTCTAAATAGCCCATTCAAAAAATGCCCCAATACATAATCTTTATCTATGGTATTCCCGGGAAGTTGAAGTTCTTCAGCTATCTCTCTGATTTCTTTTCGTAATATCATCAGCTTGTTTTTTCACTCATCAACAAAATATCTTCTTCGGGCACATTGATACGTAACCGCCATCTTGAATTAAATTGGCCCGTATTTTCTTCTCGCGGATCGAGGAGATTGTATTTTTCATTGACTTTCCCCCGAGCGAACTTGATAAATGTTGCCATATTTTCCTTTTCTAATAGTTCAATAAAAAATCCCAATCTTTTTATTACTGCGATATTGTTAACTGCCTTCGCCGCTTCAGTTAATTTTACACTACTTATTTTTGCTTTATTAAGCGCATGTAAAAGCTCAGGATAACCACCGCTATATTTAGGAAGATGAAAGCAGTCCACTAGAGTTTTTTCGACGTTGGTCATGCGGAATTGATGGTTGCCATAACCTTGCGTAATAATTCCCATCATTTTCTCCGACTGAATTTTGATAAATCGGTACTGTACTCCAAAAATCGTTTTGTGCTTTTTTTGTTTCGTAGTTTGTACGAAAACGGTATTGGGAAATTGTTCTGTCAAACCGTGCAAGTTTAACGCAGACCAATAGGCTACGACACCATCATCTACAAGATAATTGCTGATGACGTATTCATTGCGAAAGGTATGCCGACAGTATTTACCTCTTTCGATGCGATGAAGGAACTCTTTTGTGACAAGGTTCTCTATTGCTTCTTTTAAATTGATATGATCTAATTCATCATGAGTCAACAACTCATCTAATGAAAATATATCAATTTCATTTGTTTCCAATATTTTAAGCAGCGCCTGTTGATCTGCAGTTAAATTCAGACTGTAGTATGTTCCCTTCGACATTACCTTTTGTTGTATGATAAACCCTAATTTTCAAGGTTTATATTATATGCAAAGGTAAAGATTTTATTGTAGTATCGAAATTGATTTTTTTAATGTTGAGAGGCTGAGGAGCTCACACTGTCTATTTTGAAAATTTCATTTGGGTGTATTGACCTAAAAAGTAAAAGGCAACAATGGGTACAACCATAAATTTAGCCATGTTTTCAAGTAGTCCGAAATGATTCAGCGCAAGCAAGGCCACCGCCGCGAAAATGACCACGGCAACGTCAAAAGTTCTTTTTTTCATATTGAATTTTGTTTAGCGTAAATGCACGGCGAAGGTAGGGTATTTTGATTGGTTCGTTACAGGTTAAAATTGCTTTTTGCAAAAAACAAAATATGGAAAAGCTCATCGAAATTTCTGACCGTAAAAAAGCCGGCGTTTCTCACGGTTTTCAAAGGTCTTTATTCAGTCAAATAGATACCTGTGAGCGAATGATCATCATTACCGGATTCCGTGGTGCAGGTAAAACGACGGGACTGTTACAAATGATGAGCAGTGAATCGGTCAAAGCGATGTATTTGAGTTTAGACCACTTGTATTTTGAATCAAATTCATTCATCGATACGGTTGATGAACTTTACAAAAAAGGTTACCGCGCATTTTATGTTGACGAAGTTCACCGCTACAGGAGGTGGTCTGCAGACCTAAAAAACGCATACGATCAATTTGATGATGTTAAATTCCGAGTGACGGGTTCCTCGGTATTGGAAATAGAAAAAGGAAATGCCGACCTATCGCGTCTCGCCGCCAAATACTCTCTGCCGCAGATGTCGCTGAGAGAATTCGCCGCGCTGAGTAAAAACATTATCATTGCCCCCGTTCAACTCGACACCCTCATTGAAAATCACACCGAAATTGCCGCCGAAATTGCCGATCGCTTTGATGTACTTGCCTTATTTGCCGAGTATCTTTCTCGCGGGTGCTACCCGTTTTATCGAGAGGGCGTCAAGGGATACCCCGCAAAGCTGAATGATACCGCCTCCCTTGTTTTGGATGTGGATATTCCCGCCTTTGAGGAATTGACTTTTTCCACCGTGCGCAACATGAAAAAGCTGCTTTTTGTCATTGCGCAATCTGTCCCTTTTAAGCCTAACATCAGCATTTTGGCGAAAGACCTCAACATCACGCGCAACACCCTTCTCAAGTTGTTTCATTTAATGAATAAAGCCGGGTTAATTTCCCTGTTACACGCCGATGTTGGAGGGAAAAGTTATTTGCGTAAGCCCGAGAAAATTTACCTGCAAAATCCTAATTTGGCTTACGTTTACGGCACGGGAAAGCTCGATAAGGGAAACTTGAGGGAAACCTTTTTTTTAGTCAGATCCGACCCCGGCACCGCGTTACCGCACCGATATCGGGAGATTTTTTAATTGACGGCCGCTATGTTTTTGAAATTGGGGGTCGCAACAAAACAGGTAGTCAAATCAAAGGAATTCCCAACGCCTACATCGCCGCCGATGACATCACGGGAGGAGGAGCAAACCGAATCCCGCTTTGGCTTTTCGGGTTTTTGTATTGACGCCAAGGGTTTTCTCAACTGAGCAATTTATTTACCTTCGCAAGTAACAAATAGCAAGAAGGCTTATTTGATGTGTTTGAGTATAAGAATGGGTTGAGGGTGATTTGTTTGAGTGTATTTGCCCACTCACACGCAATGTAAATACGAATCTGAACAAAGTTAAAAATGATGAGTCGGTGCACGGCAGAGAGAATATGAAAGACGAAATTATTTTATATAGACCCAATGGTTTAGATGAGCATGTAGAAGTGCGCTTGGATGAAGAAAACGAGACCTTATGGTTAACGCAGGAACAAATGGGTCAATTATTTGGGCGAGATAGAACCGTAATAAGTAAGCACCTTAAGAATATTTTCAGCGAGGGAGAATTGGACGAAGAAGTGGTATGTGCATTTTTTGCACATACCACTCAGCACGGAGCAATGAAGGGAAAAACACAAAGAAAAAATGTGAAATACTACAACCTTGATGCTATTCTATCTACAGGCTACAGGGTAAACTCCAAACAAGGTACACAATTTCGTATTTGGGCAAATCGCATTCTTAAAGACTACCTACTTAAAGGTTATGCGCTCAACAATCGTATGAACCGAGTTGAGGATAGTGTACAAGCCCTATCAGAAAAAGTAAACCAAATAGACTTCCAAATCAACACACATCAAATTCCCACCCAAGGCGTATTTTTTGACGGACAAATCTTTGATGCTTACGAGTTGGCCTCCCGTATCATTCGCTCGGCCGAGAAAAACATTGTGCTAATTGATAACTACATCGATGAAAGCACCCTTACACATTTATCCAAAAAGAAGAAAGGTGTGCATGTCCATTTGCTTGGCAAAACCATCAGCAAACAGCTAAAGCTAGATGTTTAAAAAGCCAACGAGCAATACGGCGATTTTGAAGCAAAGCCCTTCACCCAAAGTCACGACCGTTTTTTGATTATTGATGGTGAAGACGTGTATCACCTAGGGGCATCACTAAAAGATTTGGGGAAGAAATGGTTTGCCTTTTCTAAGTTAGAGGCGAAAGCGGTACAGGGGATTGTAAACGAAATAAAGGGGTTGCTTTAACTCCCCGCAAACTCAAGTCCCAAAAGAATATATCGCATCAAATAAGGAGCAAACCGGATTCCGCTTTGGGTTTTCGGGTTTTTGTATTGAGGTGAGGGAAGGTAATACAAGCGGGTATTTTTAGAAAACGTGACTTTTGAATTTATAAGCTTTAGATTTTGAAAACATGAGAGTGACCGTTTGAATGAACCTATGAAATAAATTTATAAATTCGCGTTTGAACAGAATATATATTTCAAATCCTTAATCAAGAATAATTCACTGAAAATGAATTGTTCTATACGGGCCGGATCAGTGAAAATCACAATTTTTATGACTAACCCCTCTTCTAGTTAACTTAAAAGTGAATACCTTTGTAATTGAAATATGGGATGATGAATGTCCAAAGTGTACTTTTTACACAGT
>PXEK01000388.1 GCA_003564735.1 Cryomorphaceae bacterium | reverse complement strand
TACGATAAACGTCATCGGTTTAGTTTTGCCGGCGAACACAAAAAATATACAGCGGGGCAAGAAAGAGTGCTGATTGAATACAAGGGGTGGCGTATATTACCTTTGGTGTGTTATGATTTGCGCTTTCCGGCTTGGTCGAGAAACACCGATGATTACGACTTTTGCTTTTATGTGGCCAATTGGCCGCAAAAACGTGCTTTCGCTTGGAAGCAATTACTCGTGGCCAGGGCTATCGAAAATTTGAGTTACGTTGCGGGGGTGAATAGGTGCGGTGCAGACGGTAACGGGATTGAGCACAGCGGCGACTCGTTGGTGCTTCACCCCTCGGGCAAACCTTTAGCGGCGTTAACGCCCCATGAAACCGATGTGAGTACGGTGGTACTAAAAAAGGATGAGTTGCGCGAATTCAGAGAGCGCTTCGGCTTTTTGAATGATCGAGACGACTTTGAATTTAAGGGGTTTGACAATAACTGAACCGGAAGTCATATAAATTAGCTTTGGTTCAAGGAGCGGAATAAAATGAAGGAATAAATAAAAACATCATGCAATTATTTTACACGACTGAGGTGGATGATACATCGGGGAGTTTGCCGGCGCACGAAAGCAAACATGCCGTGCGTGTGTTGCGTAAAAAGCAGGGTGATGAAATACAGGTTACCGACGGTAAGGGAGCATTGTACTTTTGCCGAATAAATGACGCTTCACCCCAAAAATGTACGTTTACGGTAACGCGGGTTGAGCAAAAGGAACGCGGTCGTGATTATTCACTGCACATCGCCTTGTCGCCCACAAAAAGTATTGACCGGTACGAGTGGTTTTTAGAAAAAGCCGTGGAGTTGGGAGTGGATGAAATTACGCCCGTTTACACCAAAAACTCTGAACGCAAGCGCATAAAGACAGAACGTTGCGAGCGGGTAATTCGTTCTGCGGCGAAGCAATCGCTACAATTGCACTTTCCTGTATTGCGTCCCGAATGTACCTTAGAGTCTTTTTTAGATCAAAACAGCGAAGGAGCCATCGCATATTGCGGCGATTTCGACGGGAAAACCTTATTTTCGCATTGGCTGTTAAATGGTTCTGACCAAAAAAAACATACCTTATTAATAGGTCCCGAAGGTGATTTCACCCATGATGAAGTATCGGCGGCGGTTGCTGCGGGGTATTCGGTGGTGGGTTTGGGGAATTCACGATTGCGCACCGAAACGGCCGGAGTTTATGCTTGCAGTATTGCTAAGGTTTTACAAACTTTGCCGACATGAAAAAACTTTTAATTACCGGTTTCACCATATTTAGTGCGTTGCTTTTGAACGCTCAAAGCTACGAAATTGCCTTGTTGAAATATCGCGGCGGCGGCGATTGGTATGCTAACTTGAAGACATCACTACCCAATTTGATCGCCTTTGCCAACAAGGAGGCGGGCATGAGTATAAAACCCGAACAAGCCATAGTTGAGGTAGGCAGCCTTGAGTTGTTCAACTATCCTTTCGTTCACATGACGGGACACGGTAATGTGGTTTTTAATAGGCAAGAGGCCGAGAGTTTACGAAAGTATTTGGAGTCGGGAGGCTTTTTGCATATTGATGACAACTACGGCATGGATCCTTACGTGCGGCGTGAGATGAAAAAAGTTTTTCCCGATGCTGATTTTGTTGAGCTCCCCGCTTCACATCCGGTTTACAGACAGTTTTTCACCATCCCCGACGGTATTCCCAAAATACATGAGCACGATGGTGAGGAGCCTATGGGGTACGGTATATTTTTAGACGGTAGAATGGTGGTTTTTTACAGCTATGAAACCGATTTGGGTAATGGTTGGGAAGATCCCGAAATTCACGATAATCCCGTGGAAAAGCACATTGATGCGCTTAAAATGGGAGTAAACCTGCTACAGTACGCTTTTTCCAATGGAAGAAAAGAATAACGAACACTCAGTTGATACGATAAAACGCTGGTTGCGTATTGTCATTTTTGGCACTAAAACCAAAGCGGGACAGTTATTTGACGCTATCTTACTTGTTGCTATTGTATTGAGCGTATTGGTCATTATGCTGGAAAGTGTGCGGGAAATTAGAGAGCCTTACGGCGTTTACCTGCGGTGGATAGAATGGTTTTTCACCGGCTTATTTACTGTGGAGTATTTTTTGCGTATTTATTTGAGCGAGCGAAAGCGTGATTATGTCTTAAGTCTGTTTGGCATCATAGATTTATTGGCTATTCTCCCCGCGTGGTTGTTTTTTATACTGCCCGGTGGTCAGTTTCTTAGTACATTCAGGATTTTACGCGTAATTCGTGTTTTCCGAGTTTTTGAATTAGCGCAATTTTCGGCACCCGGGCGTATGCTCCTTACCGCCCTCAGGCAAAGCAGTACTAAAATTTCTGTTTTTCTTTTTACCGTGATTCTTTTGGTGAGCATGATTGGCAGTTTGATGTATGTGGTTGAAGGGCCTGAAAACGGTTTTGTGAGCATACCCATGTCGGCCTATTGGGCAGTGGTTACCATTACTACCGTGGGGTATGGAGATATTTATCCCGTAACGGCATTTGGGAAATTATTGGCCGGATTCACCATGATTATCGGGTATTCCATCATTGCCATTCCCACCGGAGTAGTATCGCCACAAGTGGTGTGAGATTATAAAGACGGGATTGATAAATCTTCAAAAGCCTCTAAGCTGAAAAAACAGGAAAAACAGGAAAAACAGGAAAAGCAAAAGGCCATAAAGTGCCCGAGTTGTGAACATAATAATGATTTAGATGCAAAATTTTGCAGTCAGTGCGGTGTTTCATTAACCGGGGAATAATGTTTTTGGTCAGAACCGTACAAACACCGTTTTTCGTCATCGTTTGTTTCATTAATGAAGAGCCCCTTACCATTAATAACCGGAAAAAGCGGGAACCGCAAGTTGTGAAATAAGAGCGATTTTTATTTTGTTTTCGCTTAATGTATAGTCGTATAATTTTATTTACATTTGCAATCATGTAAAGTTAAACGCTGCTGCTTATGCTTAAATTCTACCTTTCCATTGCACTGTCCGTATCCATGTCCTTGTTGAATGCTCAACAAGTGATTGGTACAACCGGAGATTTCTTTCAAACCGATAATGCATCACTCGCTTGGACGTTGGGAGAACCCGTTTCTGAAACCTATACATCTCAAGATAATATTCTCACACAAGGATTCCACCAAGGTGATATGACTTTGGTTTACATCGGTGAAAAAGAAGAGCCGGATACAGAAATTACCGTATATCCCAATCCCTTTGCCGATGTTTTGAATATTCGGTTCAAGCAAGGTCAACCCTCTGAAAACACAATGTATCAAATTTTCGACCTTTCGGGAAAAGCCGTGGTAAGCGGGAGATTAAGTGATACAGACAGTCAAGTAAATTTGGGCAGGTTGGCCAATGCACAATACCTGCTGTTAATTATAGATACATCTACTAACTTTAAGGAGACCTACAGTGTCCTCAAAACTAATTAATTGAACTATGAGAAAGTTATTACCTTTTATCGTTTTCGCACTTATGGCCGTAACTACTTACGCTCAAACGCCCCAAGCCATAAAATATCAAGCGGTGGCTCGTGATGAGGCAGGTGCGGTAATCGCAAGTAGCGATGTTGCATTTAGAATAACCATTGTCGAAGACTCTGAAAGCGGCCCCGGTGTTTATGTGGAGACACATAACGTAACATCAAACGAGTTTGGTTTAATATCCCTTGAAGTGGGCCGCGGAACGCGTATCACCGGAACCATGGGAGGTGTAGACTGGGCAAATGCTCGTCATTTCTTGCGCGTTGAAATGGACGCTACCGGAGGGAATAATTATGAATTGATGGGCGTTTCTGAATTACTCACCGTACCCTACGCCTTTCACGCAAAATCTGCCGATGATGTAGATGATGCCGATGCCGACCCCACAAACGAATTAATAACTCGTCTGGAGCTGATCGGAGCCGGTTTGGAAATTGAAGAAGGCGGTATTTTACATACCGTTAATTTAGCCTCTTTAATTAATGACGCTGATGCCGACCCCACCAACGAGCTAATCACTCAAATTAACTTTAGAAATGACTC
>PXEK01000256.1 GCA_003564735.1 Cryomorphaceae bacterium | reverse complement strand
GTCAGAACCAAAATAAACGTTCGCGAGTTTTTTCTCGTGCAGTTTGGTGAGCGGAATGCAGTTGTTTTTATTAGTGACTAAGGTCTGCGCGCGTTGGTAAAGTTTACGGTTTAAATCATCATGTGCGGGGGAATGTAAACGATCGTGGAGTCCGTTTTTGTCAAAGCCCAACGGCTTGTGCGCGTTGGTGGCCTCAACAACTTTTAAAATGCGATGCACTTTTTCGTCAAGTTCTTTGAGCAGACTATCATTGGACGCTACTTTTTCCAAAATCATGGAGGCGGCTTTAGGTACATCTTCGGGAAAGAGTAAAATATCGTTACCTGCTAAAAAGGCTTTTAATTCTGCCTCACCGGGCGCGTGGTATTTGGTTACTCCTTTCATATTGAGGGCGTCGGTGAAAATCAGCCCCTCAAACTTCATTTCTTCTCTAAGTAAATCGGTAACGATATTTCGGCTCAATGTTGCGGGCATGCCGGGTTCGGCATCCAGCGCCGGAATGTGCAAATGCGCACTCATAATGGCGGGAACGCCGCTGTCAATAAGTGACTGAAAGGGGTAGAGCTCCGTATTTTTGAGTCGGTTTACGTCGTAAGGAAGCTCGGGAAGTTCGTTGTGAGAGTCGAGGTGCGTATCGCCGTGCCCCGGAAAGTGTTTGGCCACGGGCATGATACCCGCACCGGATAATCCGCTCGAAAAAGCGTGGGCAAGTCGCGCCACTCGGAGTTTATCCTCACCAAAGGAGCGACTGTTGATTACGGGATTGCGCGGATTGTTATTAACATCGGCCACGGGGGCAAAGTTGATGTGTACATCTAAAGTACGCAGTTGTTCGCCTATTGCTTTTCCGGCTTTGTAAACCAAAGAATCATCGTTTACGGCGGCCAGGGTCATGGCGCGAGGGAATCGCATGGTGGAATCTAACCGCATGCTTAAACCCCACTCGGCATCTTGACCTATGAGCAAGGGTACTTTTGAGGCGAATTTAAGTTCGCGCGTCATCAGTTTTTGCTTCCTTGGCGAGCCTTGAAAAAAGATGAAACCGCCCACGTGGTGGTTAGTAATAAGTTGTTTGAGCTCGGCAACGTGAGCCGAGTCGCGGTTGGAGTAAGCGGCTACCATAAACAGTTTCCCTACTTTCTCCTCAATTGAAAGTTTTGTGAGTACGCTATCAGCCCAAGGGGTTTCCGATTTTAAAAAATCGGGGGTTCGCTCCGGCTCGGGTTCTGAATAAAATGAACCGCAGAGTAGGGTTATGAGTGAGAGTATAACGAGGAGTTTGGGCATATTCATTTTTATATGTGATGCGAATGTAAACATTCGGTTTGCCTGATTTTATACGGCTTTTAGGATGTTTTGAACAATGCGTTTTTTATTTCATACGGTGCAGGGGATGAGTGTTATTCGTAAAAGGCGAATAATTTTTTAATTCATAAATAGAGTTATTCAAGAATGTTGCCGGATTTGGCGGTTTTGGGACAAGTTACACATAAAGCGAGTTTTAGCAGGGGGTATGCGCAGTGGTTCTGGGGTTCTGACCAAAACATAAAAACCCCTCGTAAAAAGAAGAGTAGTAATCCTTAACGATAAAAAAACTGAAGATGAATTATCGTGGTTGCATGAAAAACTCATCGGACCAATCGCCGAAACTGCCGCCTTCACCCTGAAAATCAACATCTCGGAAGGGTGTGTTACGTCGGGAAAGTTCTTGTTTCCAACGATCGTTATTCACCTCGCCAATTACGTTGGAGTGCAAAATACGGTACTCGTTGGTGGCCAACTCGGGGTTGTAAAAGATGTAGCGCGCATCGGACCGTCGCGGGTGGTCATAGTAGTGCCAAATGTGGTAGGGGTAGTTGCCGGGCTCGTTATCCCTCATCACAATGGTGTTGGGCTCACCGTAGCGAAGGTAGATGTAGCCGCGGTCAGATTCATAACCTTTAATTTGTCGAGTGCTGAAGGTGTTGTTGACCATATCCACTTTCTTTTTGTAGGCAAACCAAGCCTCGGCAGGGTCTTGCGGATTTTCCTTGAGCCAATAATCAACAAAGAGGTTTTGGAGCTCGCCCTCAGGGAGCAGTTCGTGGTTGGCGTTGATCCACGTTTGATCTTCACTTGGCGCCATGGGTGCCATGGCTTTTACGTATTCGCTGAGTGTGTCAAAGGCCATTTCATCAACGTAAGATGCAAAGCGGTTGTACTGTGTGCTTGAAAGTGATTCTTCGGCCATGGCCGACCGGTTGATTTGGGTGAAGTTCACCGATCTTGATGCAAATACACTTTGGTTGCTGTCTAACAGGTCGATAGAGAGGTAGTAATTCCCGGCGGGCAACTCCGTAATATCAAAGCTTTTTAAAAGTGCCTGAACGGGCGAGGGTTTGCAACGTTTGTAGGCAGTGAGGTAGGGGATGAGCTTACCCTCGTTATTGGTTACGGCGTAACGCGCCACGAAGGGTGAATTTCCGGTTACTTTATGGGTGTTATAAAACTCGGCGTAAAAGCTGAGGGTTTTGATGTGATCGGGGAAAAAGTCAAATACGTACGGGATAATACTGACTCTGTTTTTTTCCCACCGACTACCCCGCTCAACAGCTTTTTTGAATTCGGCCACAAATAACGCATCTGAAATACTCGCGGTATCTTCTTCAAAGTTGATGCTGAGTATTTGACGGGCACGAACGGGAATTACAGGGTCTTGATTTAAATCTCTGATGGTAATTTCAAGCTCGTAGTCGCCGTTATCAATGCCCAACACTTTTTTGTCCATGAAAGCACCTCTGATACTGTCGGGATGTTCGAATGTAGGGCTGAGCAATTCAAATTTATCGAAAGAAACCACTTCATCGTTTTCATCAAAGAAAGCGTACGTTATTTCGAGTTTTCCTTGATATTGACCTTCATCGTTTAATTGGTATTCCAAACTCGAAGATTGCACCTTGAGGTAGGCCTCAATGTAGGGCGACTGGCCCGGTGCATAGAACTGAGATGAAGCAAAGTTGGCATCAACTTGCGCCTCAACACAATTGAAAAAAGTAAAAAAGAAAACCGATATAAGTATAAATGACCGCATAGCATTGTGGGGTTTTACATAACTTTGAAAAACAAAATTACACCGTTTTTGCTTTCAAGGCAATTACGAAAATAAACAATAAAAGATATTATGGAGATTAAATCGAAAAAAGTATTGATTACCGGGGGAAGCTCCGGCATTGGAAAAGCCTTGGCTAAAATGCTCGTGGAAGAAGGCGCGAGGGTAATTATTACGGGAAGAGACCAACGCAAGTTGGAACGTGCGGCAACAGAAATTGGCGCGATTGCCGTTCACGCTGATGTATCGACCGACGAGGGCGTGGATAAAACGTATGCGGCGGTGGAGAGTGAGTTGAACGGACTCGACCTTTTGGTGAATAATGCGGGTATAGGTTTGAGAAAGCCGGTGGATGAGTTGGAACGTGAAGATTTTCAAAAAGTGTTTGACGTGAATGTATTTGGAGCGGCGAGGATGGCGGCAAAAGCAGCGGTGATTTTTAAAAATCAAAAGCACGGCAACATCGTGAACATAGGATCAACCGCCGGGTTAAAGGGATACCCGACGGGGAGCATTTACACGGCATCAAAATTTGCGTTGCGAGCGATGAGTCAGTGCTGGCAGGCGGAGTTGCGACCTTATAATGTTCGCGTTTTTCAGGTTAATCCGAGTGAGGTTACCACGGCATTTGGTCAGGATTCGCGCCGCGAACGCCCCGAGGAACCCAATAAATTGACCTCGGTGGAGATTGCACATTCGATAATTTCGGCATTAAAAATGGATGACCGAGGGTTTATTCCTGAGTTAAGCGTTTGGGCTACAAACCCTTTTGAGTAGCGGGAATGGCCCCTTGAAATTTGCTTATTTTTTTGAGAAACTCTCCTTGTGAGTTTGTAAAACGGTTTTACATTTGCAGCGGAGAGTTGGCAGAGTGGTCGATTGCGGCGGTCTTGAAAACCGTTGAGGTGTAACAGCCTCCGGGGGTTCGAATCCCTCACTCTCCGCAACCAAAAATCAACCCGATGCGAAAGCATCGGGTTTTTTGTTTTACAGCCCC